>JANNEL010000103.1:0-2327 GCA_031378595.1 Alphaproteobacteria bacterium | reverse complement strand
ATGGCGAAGCGTAAGGGCGATCCGGTCCACGGTTGGCTGGTGCTCGACAAACCGCTCGGCATGACCTCCACGAAGGCGCTGGCGATCGCGCGCCGGTTGCTCAACGCGTCGAAGGCGGGGCATGCGGGGACGCTCGATCCGCTGGCGAACGGCGTGTTGCCGCTTGCGTTCGGCGAGGCAACCAAAACGGTTCCGTTTCTCGTCGATGCACGAAAGGCCTACCGGTTCACCGTGCGATGGGGGGCCGAGACCTCGACCGACGATAGCGAAGGCCCGGTAACCCGCGAGAGCGCATCGCGCCCGACAACGGAGCAGATCGTGCGGGCGCTGCCGCAGTTCGTCGGGCAGATCATGCAGGTGCCGCCCGCGTTCTCGGCGATCAAGGTGGACGGCGAACGGGCCTACGATCTTGCCCGCGGGGGTGAGGTCGTGGAGCTGGCGGCGCGCCTCACACACATCCACCGGGTGGAGTTGGTCGAGGAGGTCGCCGACAGCGCGGTCTTCGAGATGTCCTGCGGCAAAGGGACCTACGTTCGCGCGTTTGCACGGGATTTGGGCCGGGCTTTGGGGTGCCTTGGGCATGTGATCGCCTTAACCCGGCTTTCGGTGGGTCCGTTTGACCTGAAGGCCGCGATTTCGCTGGAAAACCTGGAAAAATCTGGTACAGACGGCGCCGCCAAGCGCTTGCTCATGCCGCTTGCGACCGCCCTGGACGACATCCCGGGGTTGGCCGTGACGGATCAGGAAGCCTCCAGCCTCAGGTTGGGTCAGGCGATTCTCGCGCGAGGCCGAGTCTCTCTCCGTGCAGAGGCTGTAGTGGACGGCGACGCCCCAAGCGTTCCCGTGTACTGCCGCAGTCGAAGCGGCGATCCAGTTGCGATCGCCATGTTCGAACGGGGTGAGTTGAGGCCTACGCGGGTGTTCAACTTTTCACATTGAAGGAAACCCGATGTCGTTACCGCAAGAACGCAAGAACGAAATCGTCAAGCAGAACGCTACGAAGCCCGGAGACACCGGCTCGCCGGAAGTCCAGGTCGCCATTCTCTCGGAGCGCATCAACACCTTGACCGATCATTTCAAGGCGCACGTGAAGGACAACCATTCGCGTCGTGGCCTGCTCAGGATGGTGTCGACGCGCCGCCGGCTGCTCGACTACCTCAAGGACAAGGACAAGAAGCGTTACGACGCCATCATCGCGAAGCTTGGCCTGCGCCGGTAGCCCGGTTGCCATGAGGCTGAGCCTCACTCATCGCTCAACAGTCATCGCGGGAACGCGCGCAGATCATGCGCGCGGCCGCGGGGCCGTGAGCTCATTTCAACAAGTTTCCCTGCAAGCAAAGAGCAGCGAAGGCTCACCGCAATCCGGCGGTGGCAAAGGAAGGACTGACGTACATGTTCGATATACAACGCGAGGAAATCGAGTGGGGCGGGCGTAAGCTAACGCTCGAAACCGGGCGCATTGCGCGCCAGGCCGACGGCGCGGTGCTCGCGACGATCGGCGAGACCACGGTGATGGCCACCGTCGTTTCGGCGAAGAGCCCACGGGCCGGCATCGATTTTCTGCCGCTCACCGTCGACTACCAAGAAAAGACGTTTGCCGCGGGCCGCATTCCCGGCGGCTATTTCAAGCGCGAAGGACGACCCACGGAACGTGAGACGCTGATCTCGCGCCTGATCGACCGGCCGATCCGTCCGCTGTTCGTCGAGGGTTACCGCAACGAAACGCAAGTCATTGCGACCGTGCTTTCGCACGATCTCGAGAACGATCCGGACATTCTGGCGATGGTCGCCGTGTCGGCGGCGCTCACGCTCTCGGGCGTGCCGTTCCAGGGGCCGATCGGCGCCGCACGCGTCGCCTACATCAACGGCGAGTATGTGCTGAACCCGCTGATTGAAAAGATGCCGGAATCGAGCCTCGAACTCGTCGTCGCGGGTACGCACGACGCAGTGATGATGGTCGAATCGGAAGCGAAAGAGCTTTCGGAAGACATCATGCTGGGCGCAGTCATGTTCGGGCACCGCTCGATGCAGCCGGTCATCCAGGCGATCATCCGCTTGGCGGAACGTGCGGCGAAGGATCCGCGCGATCATGTTGTCCCAGACAACGATGCGCTGCTCTCGAAGATCAAGGGCATGGCCGAAGCCGATGTGCGCGCGGCCTATCGCGAGCGCCAGAAGCAGGTGCGTTACGAAAAGATCGGCGTTGCGAAGAAGCGCGTCCTCGAAGAGTTTTCGGGCGAAGGCAAGGCGGATGCGCTCGTCGTTGGCGGGCTGTTCAAGGAACTTGAAGCGGCGATCGTTCGCCACGACATCCTCGACACCGGCAA
>JANNEL010000086.1:0-4680 GCA_031378595.1 Alphaproteobacteria bacterium | reverse complement strand
ACGATCTTCATGTGGTTCTTGGCGCGAAGTTCGCGCGTGACCGGTCCGAAGATGCGCGTGCCCACGGGCTCGCCTTGGTTGTTGATCAAGACCGCCGCATTGCGGTCGAAACGGATGCAGCTTCCGTCGGCGCGGCGAACTTCTTTCGCCGTGCGAACGACGACCGCCTTCATGACGTCGCCTTTCTTCACTTTGCCGCGCGGAATGGCATCTTTGATGGAGACGACGATGATATCGCCGACAGATGCATAGCGGCGCTGGGCGCCGCCGAGCACTTTGATACACATGACGCGCCGCGCACCCGAATTGTCGGCAACGTCCAAGTTGGTTGTACTCTGGATCATGGGCGTGGCGCTTTCCGCGTTTAAGCTTTTGACGCCGCAGCGTCGTAAAGAACTTCCCACCGCTTCAATTTTGACATCGGGCGGCATTCTTGAATGCGTACCGGATCGCCGGACTTGAAACGGGCCTGTTCGTCGTGCGCGTGATAGCGCTTCGAGCGACGCAACGTCTTGCCGAGCACCGGATGGATGAAGCGGCGCTCCACCTCGACGATGACCGTCTTTTTGTTTTTGTCGCTTACGACGACGCCTTGGAGAATTCGTTTCGGCATTGTTGTCTCTTAAGCCTTCACCCGCGATTTCTCGCCGAGGACGGTGTTGATCTTGGCAATCGTGCGGCGGACAATCCGCACGCGCGCAGTCTTCTCAAGCTGGCCCGTCGCCTTTTGGAAGCGCAGGTTGAACTGCTCTTTCTTCAGCTTAACCAACTCGTCAGTCAGCTGATCCGGCGACATCGTCCGGAGTTCGGAGACTGCGCCCACGTCTTTTTTCGCCATTGTTCGCTCTCCCCTATTCCGAATGACCGAGACGGGTGACGAACTTCGTGCGGATCGGAAGCTTCGCGGCCGCAAGGCTGAGAGCTTCTTTCGCCGTCGCGGTGTTGACACCGTCGACCTCAAACAGCACGCGGCCCGGCTTCACGCGGCAAGCCCAAAATTCCGGCGCGCCCTTACCGGCGCCCATGCGGACTTCGGCCGGCTTCTTCGACACGGGGATGTCCGGGAACATCCGAATCCACACGCGACCTTGGCGTTTCATCGCGCGCGTGATCGCGCGGCGCGCCGCTTCGATTTGGCGCGCGGTGATGCGATCGGGCTCAAGCGCCTTCAGGCCGAACTCGCCGAAGTCGAGCTTGTTGGCCGAAGTCGCCTTACCGCGGATGCGGCCTTTGAATTGCTTTCGGTACTTAGACCGTTTTGGTTGCAGCATGGTTCAGTTCCGAGTGTCCTTAACCGGGCGCCGGAGCGGGACGCGGAGTGCGCGCTTGACCGCCCTGCTCCTGCGCTTCGCTCAAACGCTTGTCTTGCGCCATCGGGTCGTGTTCCAGGATTTCGCCTTTGAACACCCACACCTTCACGCCGCACGTACCGTAAGCCGTCTTCGCCGTCGCTACACCGAAATCGATGTCCGCGCGCAACGTATGCAGCGGCACGCGGCCTTCGCGATACCACTCGGTGCGAGCGATTTCAGCGCCACCCAGACGACCGCCGCAGTTGATGCGGATACCAAGCGCGCCGAGCTTTAGAGCCGACTGCACCGCGCGCGTCATAGCGCGGCGGAACGAAACGCGGCGTTCGAGTTGCTGGGCGATGCTTTCGGCGATCAGGTGCGCGTCGACTTCAGGCTTGCGGATTTCGACGATGTTCAGATGCACTTCCGACTTCGTAATCTTGCCGAGGTCGGCCTTCAGCTTTTCGATGTCGGCGCCCTTTTTGCCGATGACTACACCCGGACGCGCCGAGTGGATCGTCACGCGGCACTTCTTGTGCGGACGCTCGATGATGATGCGCGCGACGCCCGCCTGCTTGAGCTTGTCGAGTAGGAATGCGCGGATCTTCAGGTCTTCGTGCAGCAGCTGACCGTACTCACGGCGATCGGCGAACCAGCGCGAATCCCACGTACGGTTGATGCCGAGCCGAAGCCCGATCGGATTTACTTTTTGACCCATCAGGCGGCTTCCTTCTTTGGCGCTGCCGGTTTCTTTGCGGCGGGCTTACCTTTGCCCTTCGCCTTCTTTGCTTTCTTTTCCTGCTTCTGTTCGCGCAGGACGATCGTGAGTTCCGAGAACGGCTTCAGAACGCGCGCGCCCTTACCGCGACCGCGAGCATGGAAGCGCTTCAGCACCATATCCTTGCCGGTCCACGCCTGGGCGACGACCAAGTCGTCCACATCCAGGTTGTGGTTGTTCTCGGCGTTGGCGACCGCCGACTTCAAGATCTTCAGCACATCGTTCGTGATGCGCTTCTTCGAGAACGTGAGGTCCGCGATCGCGCGATCGACCGTCTTGCCGCGGATCAAGCCTGCGACCAGGTTCAATTTGTATTGCGACGTGCGGATCATGCGGCCGACGGCTTGCGCCTCGTTGTCGGCGAGCGAACGTTCTCTTTCCGGTTTGCTCATTTTAGCCCCCCCTCTTCACTTTCTTGTCGCCGGAGTGGCCGTGGAACGTGCGTGTCGGCGAGAATTCACCGAACTTGTGGCCGACCATTTCTTCGGACACGAGGACGGGGATGTGTTTCTGGCCGTTGTAAACGCCAAAGGTCAGACCCACGAACTGCGGCAGGATCGTGGAGCGGCGGCTCCAGATCTTGATCACTTCGCGCCGGCCCGACTTGTGCGTGGCTTCTGCCTTCTTCAGCAAAAAGCCGTCGACGAACGGTCCCTTCCAGACTGAACGCGCCATACGTCTCTAGCCCTTCTTCTTCAGGTGACGCGAGGTCACAATCAATTTCGTTGTGCGCTTGTTGGAGCGCGTCTTCATGCCCTTCGTGAACTGGCCCCACGGCGTGACCGGGTGACGACCACCCTTGGTGCGGCCTTCGCCGCCGCCATGCGGGTGGTCGATCGGGTTCATCGCGGTACCACGCACCGAGGGGCGCTTGCCCTTCCAGACGTTGCGGCCAGCTTTGCCAATCACTTCGTTCATGTGGTCCGGGTTCGAGACCGCGCCGACCGTCGCCATGCACTCGAGGCGAACCTTGCGCGTTTCGCCCGAGTTCAAGCGCAGAATGCCGTAACCTTGGTCGCGGCCGACGAACTGCACATAGGTGCCTGCCGAGCGCGCGATCTTGCCACCGGCGCCGGCCTTGAATTCGACGTTGTGCACGATCGTGCCGACCGGCATTGCCGCGAGCGGCATCGCGTTGCCCGGCTTCACGTCGGCTTTCGTGCCGGAGATAACCTTGTCGCCGACGCCAAGGCGTTGCGGGGCGAGGATGTAGGTTTGCTCACCGTCCGGATACTTGATGAGTGCGATGAACGACGAACGGTTCGGATCGTACTCGATGCGCTCAACCGTGCCTTCGACGTCAAACTTGCGACGCTTGAAGTCGATCACGCGATAGAGCTTCTTGTGCCCGCCGCCGCGCCAGCGCGTCGTGATCCGGCCCGTGTTGTTGCGGCCGCCGTATTCCTTTTGCGGCTCGGTCAAATGCTTTACCGGCCGGCCTTTGAACAGCTGACTGCGGTCGATCAACACCAATTGGCGCGTCGAGGGCGTCGTGGGTCTGAAGGTCTTTAACGCCATAGCTTAGAGCCCCGTCGTCACGTCGATCGTCGAACCTTCGTGCAAGGTGACGACTGCTTTCTTCACGTCGCTCCGCTGACCCATGCGGCCGCGGAACATCTTCTTCTTGCCCTTGGTCACGAGCGTGTTCACACCTTTGACCTTCACTTTGAAAAGCTCCTCAACCGCCTTTTTGATTTGCGGCTTGGTCGCGTCGTGCGGCACGCGGAACACGACTTGATTGTGCTCCGACAGCTTCGTCGACTTTTCGGTGATCACCGGCGACAGGATCGCCGTGTAGGATGCGAGCTTGCTCATTTGAAGCGCTCCTCAATCGCGCTTAAAGCCGCCTTCGTCAGGACCAACTTTTCGCGACGCAGCACGTCGAGAACGTTGATGCCGCCGACCGAGAGGAGGTCGATGTTCGGGATGTTGCGGGCCGCACGCTGAAAACCAACGTCGAACTCGGGACCGTCGACGATGACCGCCGACTTCAGGCCGAGCTTGCCGAAGGACGCCACGACCTTTTTGGTTTTTCCTTCGGACATCTTGGCCGCGTCGAGAACGATGAGCTGGCCGTCTTTTCTCTTAGCAGAGAGGGCCATCTTGAGGCCCAAGGCACGTACCTTCTTCGGAAGATCGGTTTCTCGCGAGCGAAGAACCGGGCCCATGGCCTTCGCGCCGCCACGGAACTGCCCGACCGCCGCCGCGCCGTGACGGGCTTGGCCAGTGCCTTTTTGCTTGTAGATTTTCTTCGTCGTGCGATCGACTTCCGAGCGGGTCAACACGCGGTGCTGACCTTTGTGGCGCTTGTTCTGTTGCCATTGGACGACGCGCGCGAGGATGTCCGCGCGCGGGCTCACACCGAACACGCCTTCGGAGAGTTCGACCTCGCCAGCGTTGCCGGCATCGAGAGTGAGGACTTTGACTTTCATGGTCTGTGGTTCCTCACGCCGCCGTCGCTGCTGCGGGCTTCTTCACCGCAGCCGGCTTCGGGGCTTCCTTCGGAAGCGGCCGCTTCACCGCATCGCGCACCATCACCCAGCTGCCTCTGGCACCGGGGACGCCGCCTTTGATCATGATAAGGCCGCGCTCCGGGTCGACCTTCGCCAC
>JANNEL010000078.1:0-2774 GCA_031378595.1 Alphaproteobacteria bacterium | reverse complement strand
GCGGCATCTGCGCTTGATGTCCGGCGGCGCGCCCATGAGAGGCAATGCGATCCGAAGGGTATTTCAGACCCAAGATGGAGCCCAAGATTCGAAGAGCATTTCGAGTGGTGCATGGGAGTACCCAGGAGCGCACGCATCAATGAGAGCAATGCTCGGGAGAATGCTCTCTTCAGGTGCGAACTCGTGAAGAGGCCAGACTATCGCGCCGAAGATAGAGGACCCATCGCCCCCCCTTCGCCGCCGAACGAGGGTGATCGCGCGCGCGAGCCGGGCTCAGCCTCCATGCCTTACGGCAGCATCGGCGAGAAATACAAAAAGCTAGGCGGGCCGGCGGGCGCCTTGGGTTCGCCAGTTGATGTGGAAAAAGACGCGCGGCACGGCGGACGCTGTCACGCCTTTCGTCACGGCACGATTTGCTGGCATCCGGAGATCGGCGAAGCGTTCGCGGTGTGGGGTTCCATTCAAGACAAGTGGATGCAGCTTGGCCGCGTCGAGTTCGGCTATCCGATCACCGACGAACGATCGGCATCGGACGGGCGCGGCCGCTTCAACCATTTCCGCGGCATGCAGTACCCCGCGCGGCCCGAAGGATCAATCTACTGGACGCCGCAAACCGGCGCACACGCGATCTACGGCGCAATCCGCGACGCGTGGGCGGGGCAAGGTTGGGAGCGCGGGCCGCTCGGTTATCCCACCAGCGGTGAGTATCAGGACGGCAAGTTCCGCCGCACTGATTTCGAGCACGGACACATTCTGTGGGCGCCGGACACCGGCATCCAAATCGTCAGATAGGGGCCCTCCGGCATGGTGCTGGGTTCGATGAACGGCGAGCCGACGCATGTCCGCTATCTGAATCTGGCGCGGCTGATGTTGCTGCCGTTGGCCGTGCTGTCGGTGGTCATGCTCGCGCGCGACGGTTTTCGGATTCCGATGAGCACCTACTTCGATCAATTGCTCGACGCCTACGACGGCGCTTTGCAGGCGGTCGCGATTTTTGTGTTCGAGCCGTTGATCAAAGCGGCGCTGTCGTGGGCGGCATGGTGGCTGCAGATCGAGATCGAGCTGTTTTCGCACTGGAAGTATGTCTTCGTTCTTTGGTGGCTCGTGTTCGGGGCGATCGCGCGGGTGATCGCGTCGAGCGATGCCTCGCGTGCGACCATGGCGGCCTGGTACGCCTGGGGCGGGTTGTGCGCTCTGGCCGGCGGTGTGACGGCCGGGATTGCGCCGTTGTCGAGTCTCGGCGCTTTGCTATGTCTGAGCGGACTGTTCTTCTATGTGGTTGGCATAAATTTGTACTTCGCGGGAAAGGAGGGTCTCAGCATCACCTCCGCGTTCTTGGTGGTCGGTTGGTCTCTAATATCTTCGTTCGCCATCGGCGGTTTCGCAGCCACGATCTTCGACCCCCGCGGCACCGGATACGGACTCAAGGTGCTGGTAACGACGATTGCGGGTTTTGCAGGCCTGCTTCTGTTTAGCACCGCCCAAAACGTCTCCGCAAAGACTGCAACGCGACGTCAGTTCTGGCACGATTTCCTCCGTAACCGCGAAGCGACTGGGTGCCTCGACGTGCTGACCGCCTTAGGAAGCGCGGCAATCATCGTCTACCTCTTCCGAGCGCCTTCTTGAGACGAGTTCGATTGCTTTTCAGCGCCGGCGCCGCGTCTTGTCGAGATCGCGATAACGTTCGCGCCGCAGGCGAAGTAGCCTAACCCGTCCGGTTGCGCGCGAGGTTGCGTGCAGCGGCTGTGCCGCCTCCCCGCACGGTTGTTGGGGAAATGCCCTGGTTTCGGGAGCAACGGTTCGACTTGCACGTTGCACGAGAGCCGCGCCACCGTGCGTGCATGGCGGCGGTCGTGCGCGCAACCGCTGGGCGAGATGTCTCCCCGATTCCGCGAACACGATGCCGGGCCGTCGCGCGGAAAAAATTTTCGACTAGTGCTGTCATGCTGTCCCCTCAAATCACACCACATCATCCGCGCATACGCCCCGGCGGTTGCCAATCCACAGGCGACGCTCCCGTAACGATCAACACGCGCTGATTGCGACGCCTGGATTGCACTGTTAGCTTTCCCGCCTGGGTTTATTTGGGGGACACTATGAAGGCGTATTTGCGCGGCACTGCGGCTGCAGCGGCGTTGCTTGTCGGCGCGGCCACGGCCGATGCCGGCCAACTCTATCTTTCCGTTTTCGGCGGCGCGAATTGGGGCAGCGACCTCGATCCGGTGACCGGAGGTGGCGGTACAGTGAACTCGAGCCGCACAGTGCAGGTCATTCACCAAGCGCCGACACCCCACCCGCACACGCTCGCTTTCGTTTTCACGGCCGTCACCAATTTCACGATGACGGGCGCAGATGCGGATACCGGCTTCGTCGTCGGCGCGACGGTCGGACGCGAGTACGACAGCATCATGCCGGGATTGCGCATGGAGTTCGAACTGTCGTTCCGGCGCAACAAGTACGGCGTCGCAACGTTGAGCGGCGGCGGCACGGATAGCGACAACGCCTCGAGCGCGTTCGCGGCGGGCGGCAACATCAACTATCCGGCGGGCATTACCCCGCTTGCGCCGCTCTCGCCGGGCGGCCCCGGCGTCGCGGTAGCGCCGGGTCCAGGCACCTATTCTTTCCAGGCCAACTTCGCGACGAACTTCACGGTCGCCGACGAAGGCAACGTGCAGACGTGGGCCTTGATGGCGAACGTGTGGTGGGACCTCACGAACGACAGCCAGTTCACGCCGTATGTCGGCGGCGGCATCGGTTATGCGATCAGCAAGTTC
>JANNEL010000043.1:0-8861 GCA_031378595.1 Alphaproteobacteria bacterium | reverse complement strand
TGCACGATCGAGCCGAATGTGGGTGAGGTTGCGGTGCCGGATCCGCGTCTCGATACGCTGGCGAAGATCGGCAAGTCGGCACAGATCATTCCGACGCGGCTGACGTTCGTCGACATCGCGGGGCTCGTGCGCGGGGCGTCGAAGGGCGAGGGGCTTGGCAATCAGTTTCTGTCGCATATTCGCGAGGTGGACGCGGTTGCGTACGTGCTGCGCTGCTTTGACGACGGCGACGTAACACACGTCGAAAGCCGCATCGATCCGCTCGCGGACGCAGAGACGGTCGAAACCGAGTTGATGCTCGCCGATCTCGACAGTCTTGAGAAACGCGCGCCGGCGGCCGAGAAGAAGGCGAAGCAGGGCGACAAGGAAGCAAAGGCCCAGTTCGACGTCATGTCGGCGGTGCTGCCGCTGCTGCGCGAAGGCAAACCCGCGCGGCTTGCGAAGATGACCGACGAGCAGAGGCCGGTGTTCGAGCTGCTTCAGCTTCTGACCGCTAAGCCGATCGTCTATGTCGCGAATGTCGATGAAGGATCTGCGGCGACCGGGAACGCGCATTCGAAGCGCGTCGAAGAGCGCGCGAAGGCGGAAGGTGCTGCGTTCGTTGTGATTTCGGCAAAGATCGAGTCCGAGATTGTGCAATTGGCGGCGGCTGAGCGGGACGATTTTCTGTCGACCCTGGGGCTTGAGGAGCCAGGATTGAATCGGCTGATCCGCGCGGGATATTCGCTGTTGCACTTGCTGACGTTTTTCACCGTCGGGCCGAAGGAAGCGCGGGCCTGGACGGTGCACACCGGAGCGCGGGCTCCGCAGGCTGCTGGGGCCATTCACACCGACTTCGAGAAGGGCTTCATCCGCGCGGAAACCATCGCCTTTGATGACTATGTCGCGAACAACGGCGAGGCGGGGGCTAAGGATGCGGGCAAATTCCGCCTGGAAGGCAAGGATTACGTCGTTCAGGACGGCGACGTGATGCACTTCCGCTTCAATACCTGAGCCAAGATTTACGCTACCGGCAACGAATTTGCCCATCCGCAGGCTGACGTGGATAATAGGCGGCGGGGGAGTTGCCGATATGGCTGTGATGCCAGAGTGCGCCAATTGCGGGACGGCGTTGAACGGACCCTTTTGCTCGAATTGCGGGCAGAAGGCGTCGGACTATCATCGGCCGATCTGGTGGATCTTCGGCGAGTTCCTGGATTCCGTCTTCGGCTACGACTCGCGGACGTTTCGGACTCTTTGGCTTTTGTTCGCCGAGCCCGGCGAATTCACACGGCGCTATGTTGCGGGACAACGCGCGTCGATGCTGCCGCCGTTCCGGCTGTTCGTGATCGCGTCGGTCGTGTTCTTCCTGACGCTGCAGTTGACCGGCATCGCGATGGTCGCGTTCAAAATGGAAACCTTGTCGCTCGACAAGCTTCCGCGAGAGGCGGTCGAAGCACTCAAGAAGAACAAGGCGAACGGTGTGACCATCAGTGACGACAACAAACAGACTGTCGTGTCGATGGACTTTTTCGTTCCGGCCGATCAGATCCAGCACGTCACGCTAACGGACGAGCAACGTCGTGGCGTGCTCGAGGCCGAAAACTCAATTACAGCCGACAGCAAAAACGCCAGCGCCGACGAAGCGGGGTGGCTGCATTGGATTCAAACGAAAGCCAAGCGCGTGCAAGAGGGTTACGAGCGGGCGCTCGCCGATCCAATCAAGCTGAACGGTCCTTTGAACGTCTGGCTTCCGCGGTTGATGTTGTTCCTGGTTCCTATTTTCGCGCTGCTGCTCGCCGTCATGCATTGGTGGCCGCGCGTCTTTTTCATCGAGCATTTGGTATTTTCGACGCACATCCACACCGTGGTGTTCGTAGCCCTGTCGCTGCTCACGCTATCGGCGGCGATCCTCGGGGATTCCGGGTTCATGGGCGCGGTTTGGCTGATCCTCGCGATCTACCTTTGGATGGCGATGTACCGTGTCTACGGTCGTAGCTGGTGGCTTACATCGATCAAGTTTTTCGCCCTACTTATGGTTTATTCGGTTATCCTGTCGGTAGGAATGGGCCTCGTTTTCGTGATGGCCTTGTCGGAGGTCTAACTTCCTTACGCGTTTTTCACGCTGTGGAAAGGGTGGCGCAATCTTGGTTTTGCGATAGTCCGCCTGCGCCGGATGACCACACGGCGAGAAGTCCTCAGCACTCGAATAAGCAAGCCGGTATGCGCAGCTCCCCAGCAGCATACCGGCTTTTTCTTTGCGCCTATTTGTCTTCGTTGAGCCAGCGGTTGAAAAAGCCGGCCGCGACGGCACCGGCAAGTGGTGCGATCCAAAAGAGCCAAACCTGTTCCAGCGCCCAGCCAGGCGCAAACACAGCGGGCCCCAGGCTGCGGGCCGGGTTCACGGATGTGTTCGTTACGGGAATGCTGATCAGGTGAATCAACGTCAAGGCGAGCCCGATGGTTAGCGCGGCGAAACCCGCGGGCGCGCCCTTCCCGGTGACGCCAAGAATAATCAGCAAAAACATGGCGGTGAGCAGGGTCTCGGCAATCGCGGCCGAGACGAGGCTGTAGCCTCCCGGCGAGTGTTCGCCGAAACCGTTCGAGGCGAAGCCTGCGGTCGGGTCGAAGCTCGGCGCGCTGACAGCGATCAAATAGAGCATGCCGGCACCCGAGATTGCGCCCAACACCTGCGAGGCCCAGTAGGGCAAAATCTCGTTCATGGGAAAGCGGCCGCCGGCCCACAGGCCCGCCGTGACGGCCGGATTGAAGTGGCCGCCTGAGATGTGGCCGAACGCGTAGGCGCCGGTGAGGACGGTCAAACCGAAAGCGAATGAGACCCCAAGGAGGCCGATACCGACCGACGGAAATGCCGCCGCGATCACGGCGCTGCCGCAGCCGCCGAAGACAAGCCAGAACGTGCCGATAAACTCGGCGGCCATTTTGCGACCGATGTCCATGGTGTGTTTCCCCTCAAAAGGGCGCCGATTCGCGCCATAGGCGAGAGTGTCGGCGAAGACACAGACGTTGTCGACGGCGCGGCAATGGGCAGGCTTAACGCTGCAGATTTGCTATGCTCGCGACCGGGGCAATGGTTGGGGAACCGTCGCAGCGTGCTTGGGATTTGGATGATTGTCGCGACGGCGGTGGCGGCGGCTGTGCCAGCCGCGCCGAAGGCTGCGCCTGCGGCCGTGCAAACGAAGGTGCAAACCGTTGCGGCAGCAGACACGCGGCTTGAGCGGGCGGCCGGCGCGATCGACGACGGGCATTATTCGTTCGCGCTCGATCTCGTGGCCGGCGCTTTGAACGACGGACAACTCTCAGCAACGGACGGCGATTGGGCGGCTTATCTGAAGGCGCGTGCGCTTGCAGGTTTGGGCAAGACGAGCGATGCCGAGAAGGTCGTGCGCGAGCGCTACACCGCAAGCCCCAATGGATACACGTGGGCCTCGCTCGTCGCGATCCTCACGACGAACGGGCGGTACGATCTGGCGGCGACCGCGATCCTCGATCTTGAGGAAGAAGATTTCATCATGGTCAACCGCCTGCGTCCGGCGGTCGTTGAGAGCATCGTGTCGTCGCTTGGCGCCGTGCCGGCGCGCGACAGGTTGATCGTGCGCTTGGTCGAAGGCCGCTACAGCGGACCGTCGGGGCAGCGCGTGCCGGACACGTTGCGCCTGCGCTATATCGGGATGCTGCTCGGCCAACGGCGCGTCGAAGATGCGGCACGGCAGACGGAGGCGTTGGAGACGCCGTCGATCCTGAGCGTCATTTTAACGGACAAAGCGTTCGAACCGCTCTGGGACCATCCGGGCGTGCGTGCGCTGATGGCGCCGGGTGCGTTGGTCGCGCGCGTGGAGCGCGGCTTGCAGCTGCAGTTGGAGCAAGCGTCGCTGACGTCGACGGATTGGCTGAACGTGATGCGGTCGCTGCGCGTGATCGGCAAGGCGGATGAGGCGGTGCGCCTTGGGCTTCACGCTGTCGAACAGGCGCGGCGGGAGAAGAAGGCTGCCGGGCCTGCGCTTCGGCTTGAGATTGCGAATGCGTATGCGGATTTGGGTCAAGCGTGGGCGGCGCGGCGTACGGCGCGCGCTCTGTTGAAGGAGGAGCCGTCGCTTTCGATCGCGCTTCGGGTTGCGATTGCGCAGGTATTGGACGTGACGGGTGATGACGACGGCGCGCTGCAGTTGCTTGGCACACTGGAAGGCGAGGCGCGCACGCCTGCGGTGCTAAAAGCGACTGTGTGTGCCGCGCACGATATCGGGCGGACGGCGAAGCGCGACGAGGCGCTGGCCGCGCTCGACGCCATGAAAGATCAAGCGCCGGCGGAATCGTTCGACGCGTTTGTGTGTACGGGCCAGAAGGATAAGGCCGCGGCAGTGTTGGCTTCGATGTTTGCGAAGCCGGAGTTGCGTGCCGCCGCGATCATGCTGGCGCAGCTTTACGCCGATCCGATCAAGCCCGTCGCCAATCAAAGCGACATGCGTTATCGCATGCGCGCGCTGGTCGCGACGGCGGCGGTGCAAGAGGCGATCAAGCCCTATGCGCGCTCGATCCCTCTGCCGTTCACGATCGCCAATTCGCGCGGGCTTTAGCGGCCGCGCGGCGCGAAGTTGACGCGCCGGGTTTCCTTGATGCCGTTGGCGGTGAGATTGCCTTCGACGAGCTCGTAACCCATCAGCGCGAGCGTGCGGTTGCCGAGGAAGATCGGCCTGGCGTTGCCGTACCAATCGACACAGGACGCTTGGCATTGATCGTCGACCACGTGGCCGTCATCCGCGAAGAGTTCACCCAGCGGTGCGAATTGACGGTCTGTGCGGCGCAGGAACGTGATTGCGGCCGAGCTTTCGATCAGTTGGCTTGCGCCCGCTCGTGCGGCGCGCGCAACGGGTAGGGCCAGGAAGCCGTTGTCGGCGTTGCCGCCGCCTGACGGCTTGAAGAAGAAGCCGTGGCTTCTGGTTTCGCCTTGGCTGGCGCGCTCCAACGTGTAGCGGTCGCCGATCACAGGCGATTGCGGGGCGGTGAGTTCGACGGCTTGGAAGTGCAGGTCGCTGGCGTCGGCGCCGACCACGACGGCGTTGCGGCCGAGCGCTTCGATGCGGTCGACGCCGTGCTTCAGTTCGAAGCGCGCCGCTTCGCCACCGCGAACAGGGGCGACGAACAGTAAGGAGCTAAAGTCGCGCGGCTGGCCCCAGCTGTTTCCCGTGCCGTACAGAACGTAGTCGCCGACGAACCGGTTCTGCATCGTGTAGTAGCTGTCGCGGCTGGGTGTGGGCAGTTTGCGATAGTAAGACTGCCGCGCGTCGTCATCGCCGTCGCCGAAGGCGTAGAGCGGTAGGCGCAATAGCGCGACGGCGCCGCTGCTGAACTCGTGATTCCACATCGCGTCGCCGCCGCCGTCGCTGCGCACGAGCACGTTCAACATGCCTTCGTTCCAATCTTCGCGGAACGAGAATTGGTCGACGGGGTTGCCGCGTGTGCCGATCGCGGACGGCCTGCCACCGCGAAGCGGCATGCGGTAGAGCATGGCGGACGGGCTCTTGCCGCTTTCTTCCGCGTAGTAACGATTGTTGCCAACCCAAACGTAGACCGCGTTTCCGGAGACGTAGAACGTGCGGCTGGACGGGCCGAGGATGCCCTGCGCTTGGCAGCGCAAGACGGCTGCTGCGAGGTCGCACGAGGTCACCGTGTGCAGCGTGTCGATGTCGGCGTTGTGCGGGTCGCTGAGGTTTTCTGGCAGATAGATTTGGCGCGCGCCGACAATGCGGCTGAAGGGCCGCTTCGCATCGCCGGTCCAGCGGCGAACGCCGGGCAGCCAGTCGAAATTGTCGACCCCGCCATAGGGTAGCGAGAGCGGCGAATAGACGATCAACGTTTGACCGATCAGGCGCGAGGCGTAGTTACGCGACGAATAGTAGTCGTTCGAACGCAGGTGATAGGCGTCTTCGAAGTCCAGCTTGCCGGTCGCGTCGATGCGGAAGCGGTTGATCTCCGTGCCGCCGCGCGCGTAGCTGTAGCCGATAACGATGACGCGGTTTCCGGCAACGAGCATTTCGTCGTACCAGGCGCCCTGCCCGCTGGTGCCGGGCGGGAAGGCGTCGATCGAGTCGATGGGTCGGAGATCGCCGCGACCGGTCGATACCGTGAACAGGCGGCCCCGGCGTAGGATGACGATCGTGTCGCCGTGCATCTTGACGATGCCGCCCTCGTCGACGCCCGCCTCTTGCGTGTTCGTGATGCTTTCGCCTGCGGCTGCGGGTTGAGCCGGCGCCGCACTGTCGGTCATCGACGGTGGTGGTGGTGGCGCCGGTGGCGGCAACATCGACGGTATGGCCTCCGGATTTTGTTGCGCGCGGCGGGTGCGCTTCAAGTAGCGCTTTAGTTGCCGGTCGGACGCGAACGGCGTCATCGTGTCGTGGGGCGCCGTTCGCACCTGCTCAGCTGAGGCTGCCGGCGCTAGGGCCGTCGAGCCTAAGGCGCAGGCGATCGTGAGCGCGACGCCGAAAGCCGCGCCGCGCATCTTTCCACCGAGCAATTGCATAGTTCCTCCGGTTATTTCCAGCCGCAGCTTTGGCCTTGGTTCTGTTCTTTGAGGTAGCCCATCAGCGGCGTGAAATATTCGATCAGCGCTGAGCCATCCATCGCTTTGCCGCCGGTGAGTTTCTGCAGCGTTTCCGGCCACGGTTTGGACGCACCCGCTTGCAGCATCGCCATGTATTTCGCACCGGCTGCTTTGTTGCCGTAGATATCGCACTCGTTCAGCGGTCCCTTGAAACCCGCCGCTTCGCACAGCGCCTTTTGGAATTGGAACTGCAGAATGAACGACAGGAAGTAGCGCGTGTACGGCGTGTTACCCGGGATGTGGTACTTCGCACCCGGATCGAAGTCTTCTTCCGTGCGCGCGACCGGCGCCGAGACGCCTTGATATTCTTCACGCAGCTTCCACCAACCGCCGTTGTATTGGTCCGGCTTGATTTCGCCAGAGAAGACCTTCCAACGCCACTGATCGACGAGTTTGCCCCACGGCAGGAACACGATCTTGTCGAGCGCCCACTTCATTTGCGAGTTGATGACGGCTTTCGGGTCCGGCTTTTGCGCCGGGACGAGGCCGATCTTGTTCAGGTGCGTGGGCGTCAGCGACAGCGTGATCGTGTCGCCGATCGCTTCGTGGAAGCCGTCGTGTGCCGCGCCTTGGAACATCGGCGGCAGGGGGTTGTACATCAGGTCGTAATAGATGTGGCCGAGCTCGTGATGGATCGTGGTCAGCTGATCTTCCGTGGGTTCGATGCACTGCTTGATGCGCACGTCGCCTTCCATGTTCAGGTCCCAGGCGCTGGCGTGGCAAACCACGTCGCGGTCGCGGGGGCGGGTTAGCATCGACTTCTTCCAGAACGATTCCGGTAGGTTCGGCATCCCAAGCGAGACGTAGAAGTCTTCCGCGGTTCGCGCCATTTTCACCGACATCGCCACGTCGGCCTTGTGGCTCACCTCAGCGAACTCGACCGGCGTCGAGGTCTTTTCGGTCTTGCGCAGTTCGGCGAACAGCGCCTCGCGTTGTTTTTTGAGGGCTGAGGTCACGTCGAGGCTTGCGATACCTTTGTAGGGTTCGACCAGCGGATAGATATTGCTCCACTGTTGAGCCCACATGTTGCCCAGCAAATGCGACGGAATTGTGCCGTTCTTCGGTACGACGGCGTCACCGTATTTCGCGTTCAGCTTCGTGCGGACGTAGCAGTGCAGTTCGTTGTAGAGCGGCTTCACTTGGGCCCACAGGCGCTCGGTCTCGGCCGAGAACTCAGCCGGCGTCATGTCGTAGCCGCCGCGCCAGACTTCACCGGCGTCGGCGAAGCCCATTTCCTTCGCGCCTTGGTTCACGAGTTCGACGAAGCGCTGATAGTCCTTGCGAATAGGCCGTGCGGTTTCTTGCCAGCCTTTCCAGGCGGCGGCGCGCGCTTCCGGTGTTTGGGTCGGATCGTCGATAATCTTTTCGATTTCGTCGAGGTTGAGGCATTCGTTCGGCGTGCGGCACCACTTACCGGCGCCGTAGTTCGCGTCCATCTTGGTCAAGATCTTCGCGAGTTCACCCTGGAGCGCGGTGTCGCTTGGCGCGGGCGCGCTGACGTTCTTGAGAAGCATGATGGCGCGCGCGGTGTCGGCGCTCATGCCTTCGATGCCATTGAAGCGCTTCGACTCTTCGATGCGGCGGGACTGCCAGTTCAGATACTCTTCGTTCGCGCGCGAATTGATCAGCTGCGAGTCGTCGGTGATGTAGGTCTGTTGCAACCACGCGGCCGACTGCCAATAGGGCGACATCTTGCGGATGTCGTCGTTCAGATCGGCGACGAACTTGTCGGCGTCGGCAGCGGTTGCTTTGCCGCCTGCGGCCGTTTTTTGATCCGATCCGCCGCAGCCGGCGAGAGCGATTGCGCACCCGAGCATGAGTGCGGCGCGAAACGTCTTCATGTGAGGAACCCCTTGGCTGATTTTCCCGGCCCGTGGATAGCACGGTGGCTCCGGTCAGCGCGAGAGACCCCCCATAGGGACGAAGCCGCTTGTCCCCGCAACCCTGGACAACCAGGCGGAGACGGCTGGGTATTTCTTCAGGTCGAAGCCGCCTTCTTCGGCGCAGTGGGTGTAGGCGTAGAGGGCGATGTCGGCGAGGGAGTAGGCTTGGCCCACGAACCAATCCTGCTTTTTCAACTGGCCTTCCATGACGCCCAAGGCGGCGTTGCCTTTTGCGTGCCATTCGGGAATGAGGTGTTCCTTCTGGCGCAGCTGTTCTTTCGACACGAAGGCCATCCAAAAGCGGGCGACGGCGATGTATGGCTCGTGGCTGTATTGCTCGAAGAACATCCATTGCAACATTTGTGCGCGTGCGAACT
>JANNEL010000011.1:0-6041 GCA_031378595.1 Alphaproteobacteria bacterium | reverse complement strand
CGTTCGCATCCGGATAGGCGGTGTGCCAGCCGGTCAGCTTCACGTTGTCGTAGAGCTGATCGTTCGAGTCCCATCCCAAGACGACGTCGCAGAACCCAAACCCTTTCTCCAGCGCCGAGAAGAATTTCTCGCGCGCCATATACTTGCCGCGCAAAACGCCGTCGATATCGAACACGCCGACTTTGACGTGGGAAAGATTTCGCGCCTCGACGATGGCGCGCGCGTCCGAGGCGGTCTTGACTTGGCGTGGGTCCATGGCGCGCGCTCCGGTGTGTCGCCCAAATAGAAAGGAGGCTGCGCCCGCGCGCAACCTCCTTCAAACGTCACTCCACCGTCAGTGGCTCTTGTAGTCCGCCTTCCCGTGCGACATGGCGAATTCCTCCTCGGGCGACAGCACCAGCTGCGTGCGCCCGAACACGGCGAAATAGACGATCATGATCGCGTAATAGATTGCGACCGCCAGGACCGGGACCTGGAATGCCGCATCGGTCACCTGAAAATAGATCGTGACCAGCGCGATAATCAGGGTCAGCCCGGCACCGACCATGCCGAACGGACTGCGATACGGCCGCTCGATACCCGGCATTCGTGTCCGAAGCAGGATGAACGATACCGCCTGCAGCACGTAGGAAATCATCGCGCCGAAGACGGCCATGTTCAGCAACGCACCGCCGATAAAGGCGCCGCCCTTATCTGCGCCGTAAACGTACCAAACGAACAGCATCACGGCGAGCCCGACCAACGCGCCGGTGATCAACGCCACGTGCGGCGTTTGATGCGTGCCGTGCGTGACCGACAAGAAGCGTGGGAAGTATCCCGCCCGCGACAAGGAATAGATCTGCCGTCCGAATGCGAAAATGATCGCATGGAAACTTGCGACCAGACCGGCGATCGCAACCAACGCCAAGATTTTCGCCAAGTTCGTCCCGAACAAGGTGCGGAAGCCTTCGAGCAACGGCTCGCCCGAAGCGCGCAAACCCCACGATCCGGGCGAGATGCTCGAGTTGAGCAGCAACACCGCGAACGCACTCGCCACAAGCGTGAAGATGCCGAACAAAATGCCGCTCGGCATATCACGCTTCGGATCGATCGATTCCTCCGAAGCGAGCGGCAATTGCTCGATCGCAAGATAGAGCCACACCGCGAACGGCAATGCCGCGAGCACGCCGTGAACGCCGGCCGGGAACCAAGGCCCGTTGCCCTCCGGCGCTTCGATCAAGGCCCCGTCCGGCCCCGCCGTCACGTTCATCGCCCAGCGGCCGAAATCCATGTTCGGAAGCGCTGCGATATAGAAGAAGACGAGGCAGGCGAGTGCGAGCACCGTCACGAACACCGTCACCCGGAACGACAACTCGACGCCGAACAGATTGGCGGCAACGAATATGCCGTAGCCCAATATCCAATAGACCGGTTGAAACTCAGGCGGCGTTTCCAAAATCGCCCCCATGTACGAGCCGATAAAGAACACGACGACCGCCGGCGTCAGCACATACTCGATGTTTTCCGCGACCCCGGTGACGAACCCGCCCCACGGCCCCATGGCCGAGCGCGCGAACGAATACGCCCCGCCCGTGTGCGGCAACGCCGTCGCCATTTCCGCGATGGAATAGGTCAGCCCCAGATACATGATGCTAATGATGACGGTGGCCGCGAACATCGAGCCCCAGCCGAACGCGAGACCGTAATTCCAACCCGAGAACTGCCCCGAAATGACAGCACCGACGCCCAACGCCCAAAGCGACCAAACGCCCGCATAGCGGCGCAGCTTGCGCTTCTGAAAATACTCGTCACCGACTTTCTCGTAACTGACGCCCTGCGTGCCTTTGTCGGCCATGACGCTTCTCTCCCTCGGAGCTATCCGATTCGACAAGCGTCTCAGAGAACGGACAGTGGCGCAACGAAGCTGCCGTTAACGATTTGACCGAGAGATTCGGGTGAAGATGCTCAACCGTCGTATACTGAGCATCTGCAACAACGCGCAGCCGGAACATCATGACCGACTTAGGCCACCTCGCCGAACTTACGATTCGCATGGGACTCGCAGCCACGATCGGCGGCGCGATCGGCATCAATCGCGACATGCACGGCAAGCCCGCGGGCTTACGGATGTTGGGATTGGTGGCGCTCGGCGCATCGCTCGCGACGATCTCGGTCTCGGGCTTTGCGGCCGTCTATTCCCCGGATGCAGTGAGCCGCGTCATCCAAGGTGTTTTGGCAGGCGTCGGCTTCTTGGGCGCCGGTGTGATCATGCGCGACGAAACCGGCAACGTTCATCGCTTGAATACGGCGGCATCCGTCTGGGTCACCGCTGCGATCGGCGTGGTCTGCGGACTCGGCGAATATGCGATCGCGGTCATGGCCGCGGGGTTGGTGCTACTCTTGCTGACGATCGGCGCGGCGATCGACCACCGCTTCTTTGGCAGGCTAGGCGCAAAGCAAGACCCGCGGGACTGATCAGTCGAGCGCAACGCTGGCCAAGGCACCCTTTGGAATGCCGTAGTACTCCGACAACTCCTCGTGATCGTGCCCGTAGTCATAGACGAGCTCATCGCCCGTTTTGATGTCGCGCGTCGCGTAGAACTCCATCGTCATGTCGGCATAGTTCGACACCAACGCCACATTCTCCGGCAGCCCGTGATTGATCAGGCTCCCGAGACCCAGCACGACGGCCAGATCGTCCTCGTCGTTCCACTGAAAGACATAGCGCCCAACGACAGTTAGGTCCGTGTGATCGGATTCGTCCCCAGGCACCAGAATGATGGGGTCGGCCAGCACCAACGCCCCTTTCGCGATGTCGCGTGCAGCGAAAACGCACCGGCCCTTTCCGGGCACGTTACGCACGATCAGGTTCGACGATGGGATGAGGGTCAAGGGACGATTTTCCATGGCTGACAACCGGCGGGCGAGCAACGTACTGATCGCAGGGCGCCGATCAAGGGTTTTAGCCAACATTCCCGCGGAAACATTTTCACCTCAGCGTTACGTGACGTGCGGCCCGCCAGCAACTAAGTTCCGCCCAACCATCCGGGAAAACACACCACATGAAAAGACGTTCGTTCTTGCAAAGCGCCGCCGCCGCGGCCGCGCTCTCCGTTACCACGCCAGGCCTCGCGCTCGCCGCAAAGGCAAAGAAAGGAACAGCATTGGGACCGCTACTTGACCCATGGGGTGGCCCGAATGGCGGCATCCCCAGCTTCGATACGATCGACACCACCGCCTTCAAGCCAGCCTTCGCAAAGGGCATGGATCTGCTGCGCGGCGAAATCAACGCCATCACGGCATCGAAAGCCGCGGCGACGTTCGACAACACCATCATCCCGTTCGAGGATTCGGGCCGCCCGTTCGGCCGCGTACAAACGTTCTTCGGCGTCTACACCTCGACCATGAACGACAAGGCGATGCAGAAGACCGAGGAAGAGATGTCGCCCGTGCTCTCCGCGTTCGGCTCGGAAATCATCCAGAACGAAGCGTTGTTCGCGCGCATTAAGGCGGTTTACGACACCCGCACATCGTCCAACCTCGACCCGCTGCAACAGCGTCTCGCCGACGTCTACTACAACCGCTTCGCCCGTCAGGGTGCAGGCCTCGACAAGGACAAGAAGGCGAAGCTGAAGGACATCAACCAAAAGCTCGCCTCGCTGTTCACGAAGTTCAGCCAGAACCAGCTCGCCGACGAAGAAAATTACTCGCTGACGCTGGACAGCGAAGCCGACCTCGCGGGCCTGCCGGACTCGCTCCGCAGTGCCGCATCCCAAAAAGGCAAGTGGGTGTTTGCGAACACGCGCTCATCGATCGATCCGTTCTTGACGTTCTCCGACCGCCGCGACTTGCGCGAAAAAGCGTGGCGCATGTGGACGAGCCGCGGCAACAACAAGAACGAACACAACAATCGTCAGGTCGCGAGCGACATCCTGAAGCTGCGGGCCGAACGCGCGCAGTTGCTGGGCTTCCAAAGCCACGCGCATTGGATTGTGGCCGACAACATGGCCAAGACGCCCGAGGCCGCAATGGGCCTCATGATGAAGGTCTGGCCGGCCGCTGTCGCCCGCGTGAAGGAAGAAGTTGCCGACATGCAGGCGCTTGCCGACAAGGAAGGCGCCAAGATCAAGATCGAGCCGTGGGACTATCGCTACTATTCCGAGAAGGTCCGCAAAGCGAAGTACGACATCGATCAGAACGAAGTGAAGCAGTACTTCCAGCTCGAAAAAATCCGCGACGGCATGTTCTGGGCCGCGGGCCAAGTCTACGGCATCGAGTTCGTGAAGCTGTCGGGCATCCCCGTCTATCACCCCGACATGTCGGTCTATGAAGTCCGCCGCGGCGGCAAGCGCATCGGCCTTTGGTACTTCGACCCCTACGCGCGTTCCGGCAAGCAATCCGGCGCTTGGATGAACGAGTACCGCACGCAAGAGAAGTTCAAGGGCGAACTCACGCCGATCGTCTCGAACAACTGCAACTATGTGAAGGGCAAGCCGGGCCAAGCGGTACTGATTTCCTGGGACGATGCGGAGACGATGTTCCACGAATTCGGCCACGCGCTACACGGATTGCTCTCAAACGTCGCGTATCCGACGCTGGCGGGCACAAGCGTGAAGCGCGACTTCGTCGAATTCCCAAGCCAAGTGAACGAATACTGGCTCTCGACGCCGGAAGTGCTGAATACGTATGCCGTCCATCACCAAACCGGCAAGCCGATCCCGAAGGCGCTCGTCGACAAGGTCCTGGCAGCCAAGAACTTCAACCAAGGCTTTAAAACGGTCGAGTATTTGGCCAACGCGATCTACGACATGAAGCTGCACACCACGGCGACGCCCGATTCGTCGATCGACATCGCCGACTTCGAGACCAAGACGATGGCCGAGATCGGCATGCCGAAGGAAATGGTGCTTCGCCACCCCGCAGC
The DNA here is from genome assembly GCA_031378595.1 of Alphaproteobacteria bacterium. Taxonomy (GTDB): domain Bacteria; phylum Pseudomonadota; class Alphaproteobacteria; order Micropepsales; family Micropepsaceae; genus SZUA-430. The sequence continues at coordinate 1,138 of JANNEL010000011.1, read as the reverse complement.
CGCATTCGGCCACATCTTCTCGGGCGACGGCTACTCGGCCGGTTACTACGTCTACATCTGGGCCGACGCGATGACCGCCGACGTTTACGAAGGCTTCAAGGAAAAAGGCGGCCTCTACAACAAGGACGCCTGCAAGCTGCTTGAAACCTCGATCACGAGCGTGGGCAACTCGATCCCGCCCGACGAGGCGTTCCGCCGTTTTCGCGGCCGCGACGTCGACACCAACGCACTCATGCGCGACCGCGGCTTCCCGGTCACGTAAAGACAACAGCGCGGACCGAGATTGCCTCGGCCCGCGTTGACTGCGGCGCCCCATCGTCTAACCTGGCCGTGACGGCAGACGCTTCAAGACGTCTCCGATTGAACTTCGGTTCAGCCGGAGATCTCTGGGGCTACCCCAGGGGAGACTTCATACGCCTCCAAGACACGGCAAAACACTCGGTCGTAGGATCGACGTCTTGTTTTGCACGACACGACGGGTTGAAGCGCTCTGCCGTCTCTCGACGCGGACAATCCCATGAGCCGCATGCGAAGAATTGCCCGCACGCTGGCGATCGTCCTATTGGCCGGCCCATGGACGAAAGCAGCCATGCGCAAGCGTGCGCTGGAAGCATTTGGGCAAGGCTTTGGCCGCCGCGCGGATCGGCTGGTCAAAGGAATTCTCACAGCACATCGCCTGCCGTACCCGCCCCATCGCGACGCACTCGATCAACTCATTCGACGCAGCGGCGAGATCGACAGCCTCCCTGAACGCGCGATAGAACGGCTGCTCGCGCTGCGGCCCAAGCCCAAACCCCCTCAGTTCAAGCCCCTCGTCAGACTCCAAGCCGTACCGATCCCCGCACTCGTCACGACGGCCGATCTCGCTCGTTGGTCGGAGCTCCCGGTGGACCAACTGGACTGGTTCACCGATGAACGCCGTACGCTCGACCGCGAACGCGCCGACGGGCTGCAGCACTACGCCTATCATTGGCGCGAGAAGCGATCCGGCGCCTGGCGCCTGATCGAAGCGCCAAAACCAAGGCTGAAGGACGTCCAACGCCGCATCCTTGAAGATATCCTGAACCACCTTCCCCCGCACGGCGCCGCCTACGGCTTCGTCGCCGGTCGTTCTTGCGCCGAAGCAGCCGCGAAACAC
>JANNEL010000744.1:0-10025 GCA_031378595.1 Alphaproteobacteria bacterium | reverse complement strand
TTTCCTTGTCGTAGTCCGAGGTGGTCTCCTCGATCTGCGCCTTGATCTGCGAGACGCGGCCTTCGATGTCTTTCTTCTTGCCCGCGCCGTCGATGATCGTGGTGTTCTCTTTCTCGATGCGCACCTTCTTGGCGCGGCCGAGATCCTTCAGCGTGACGTTCTCAAGCTTGATGCCGAGCTCTTCGGAGATCACGTCGCCGTGGGTGACGATCGCGATGTCTTCGAGCATCGCCTTGCGACGATCGCCGAAGCCCGGGGCCTTCACGGCCGCGACCTTCAAGCCGCCACGCAGCTTGTTGACGACCAACGTCGCCAGCGCTTCACCCTCGACCTCTTCGGCGATGATGAGGAGCGGGCGGCCGGTCTGGACGATCGATTCCAGGATCGGCAGCATCGGCTGCAAGCTGGAAAGCTTCTTCTCGTGGATCAGGATGTACGGATCTTCGAGTTCGGCCACCATCTTCTCGGCGTTCGTCACGAAGTACGGCGAGATGTAGCCGCGGTCGAACTGCATGCCTTCGACGACTTCGAGTTCGCTGTCGAGGGACTTTGCTTCTTCAACGGTGATCACGCCTTCGTTGCCGACCTTCGCCATCGCTTCCGCGAGCTTCTTGCCGACCCACGAGTCGCCGTTCGCCGAAATCGTGCCGACCTGGACGATCTCTTCGTTCGACTTCACCTTCTTCGAGCGCTTCTTGAGATCCGCGACGACCGTTTCGACCGCGAGCATCACGCCACGCTTCAGGTCCATCGGGTTCATACCGGCGGCTACAGACTTCATGCCTTCGCGAACGATCGCTTGGGCCAGGACTGTCGCCGTCGTCGTGCCGTCGCCGGCCGTGTCGTTCGTCTTCTGGGCAACTTCGCGCACCATCTGCGCGCCCATGTTCTCGAATTTATCGGAAAGTTCGATTTCCTTGGCGACCGTGACGCCGTCCTTCGTCGAGCGCGGAGCGCCAAACGACTTGTCGATGACGACGTTGCGGCCCTTCGGGCCCAGCGTCACCTTGACCGCGTCGGCCAGGATGTCGACGCCGCGCAGGAGGCGCGCACGCGCGTCTGCGTGAAATTTGACTTCTTTCGCTGCCATTTGAATTTTTCTCTCTGTCTGTCGGGATGTAGAGGGGTGGGCTCGAGTAAAAAGCTGCCAGACCTTTCGGTCTTAAGCCGCTTTCTTCGACGAGCTCTTCGCGCCCTCAAGCACGCCCATGATGTCGGACTCTTTCATGATCAATAGCTCTTGGCCGTCGACCTTCACTTCGGTGCCGGACCACTTGCCGAACAGGATGCGGTCGCCGACCTTCACTTCGGGGGTGATGCGATCGCCCTTTTCGTCGCGCCCGCCGGGGCCGACGGCGACAACTTCACCTTCTTGGGGCTTTTCCTGAGCGGTGTCGGGAATGATAATCCCGCCAGCCGTCTTCAGTTCTTCCTGCACACGCTTCACAACCACGCGGTCGCCGAGCGGACGGAACTTCATGGGTTCTCTCCTAAATGACTTGAGCTTTGGATTTGGCGTACTGCTAGCACTCACGGGGCGTGAGTGCCAAACGCGCGCTGGATTTAGGGATCGGCGCAAACAGCGTCAAGTGCCCGGCGAAAGAAAGTTACGGGCCGTGTCTTTTTCTACAGTAAAATCAAATACTTACATGCCTGTGACGATTGCCGCACTACCACCCTGCCGAGATCGATACGAAAACGCGCGGCAAGCGATCGTCCTGAGACTGAACATCGCGAGACAGGGGCTTGGCGACTTCGAAGGCCGCGACTATCCCGGGGATGACGCTGAAGCGAACGCCCCCACCGGCTGAAGTGAGGCTCTCGCTTGGGCGGTTCTCGTTCCAGATGCGGGCGGCGTCTGCAAACGCGTAGAGCTGTACAGACCTCAGCCAGTCGCCGATCTGTCTCCAGGTCCAGCGAACTTCGATCGCGCCCGCCAGACCCTGGTCGCCGACAATCTCGCTGTAGTCGTAAGCGCGGCCGAAGCGTGCGCCGCCGGCACCGGACTCTTCTGAACCGACCAAGGCGCCGTCAGCCCATTGCGCCGAACCGGTGGCTACGAGGTCGAGCTTGCCAAAGAGAGCCTGCGTGATCGTCACGTCGAGCTTGGCCTTGGCGAACTGCGGGCGACCGTCGGTGCGACTGAGGTTCGCATCGCCGTTCTTCGAGGCGTCAAATGATTTGAGGCCTCTCGACCCCTCAAGCGACACGTCGGCGCGGGTCGCTCCTCCGACCAGCGCATAGCTGAAGCTGCCTCGTAGAACGCGGGTGCGTTCGCGCACGTCCGCAGCCTCCAGATACACACTCTGCGTATCGCGTACGTCTGCTTGCAGCCTGACCCAGAGCGACTGTTCGCGCGACCGCAGGAACGGCACGATCAAACGCGCGTAGCGACGATCGGACTCGCTGACGAAACTGGGAAAGGCGCCGCCGCTGCTGCTGCGCGAGGTTGACATGCCAACCTCCGTCCAAAGACCACCGCCGAACCATCCGCGGCCGTAGCCGATATCTGCGAAGAGAAGTTCTTTGGTATCGGCCGGTGCAGTGAAAAGTTGGGCGACGATCCGGTCGCTTGCACCGAACGGTGAGTTCAACGAGACCGAAAGCAGGCCTTGCTCCGGGCCCTGATAGGCATCGCCGCGATTGTCGCCGAAGGCGCGCCAAACAACAGGGACCAGTTTGATCGCAACCTTGAGCATATAGCGCGCAGGGTCGGCTTCATCGGCGGCCAGTCGTGTCGACGCGATGCGCTGGCCGTACCGATCTGCAAGCAGCAGGAGGCTCCGCTCGAACGTCGCGAGCGTTGTGGGCCGCTCGGTCAACGCCGCCGCGAATTGGGCGTCTGCGTCGGCTTGATCCAGACCTTCGGGCTGAACCGACGCGATGTAGCCTTCGATGACGCGCACAGTCAGGCTGCCGTCGCGAACCTCCTGAGCAGGAATAATCGCACGGGATAGAAAGTAGTCGTGGTCCCGGTACAGTTGCGTCAGACAACTCGTCAACCCGAGCAAACTGGCGGCGCCGACTTGCTTATCTATGAGTTCGCGGGAGCAGGCCTTGGCCTCAGTACGATTGATCGCGGTCATGCCTTCGATGGCGACAGATTTCAGAACGAATTGCGGTATGGACGCCAGGTCGCTTTCGTCCACCTTGACCGGCACAGTCGGCGCGAGGTCGGGCTTCGGTTGGTCGGCCGGCAGGCGCTCTTCCAGACGTTGCGAGTCCGCGGTGTCGGCGGCGTGCAGCATCGGCGTCGCCGTGCACAGCAACAGTGCACCGACCAAGCACCTCGTCATTAACGCACGTGCCGTCAACATTCCCTCAGAGCCCGAGTCGTCCGACTCCAATTTTTGGCGCCGCAATCGTTAACGATTGGTAAGCGGCACGCTTGGCTCTTAGCGAACTGTCAACCACGCCGCCGAAATCAGGGCCAGGATCGGGCGCGGCCCTTGCGTCAACCAAGTTTCTTTCCGGCCTCTTAGCCGGGTGCGGGCGATTTTATGCGCTGGTATGGCAGGAGGCTCGGACTATGCGCATTCGTTGGATTCTTGCGGTTGCGGCGGCAATGATCGCCGCATTCCCCTCGAACGCTCAAGCCGGCGGTTGGCGCGTCGTCGACACGGCCGGCGTTGTTCGCGTCGGCGGGCCCGGGCTGATGCCCGTCGCGCTGACACGCGAGCAGGACTTGCCCGCAGACGCGTGGATCGAAACGGCATCGGGCCGCGCGATTTTGGTGCGGGGTCAGGAGTCGGTGGTCGTGGAGCCGAACAGCCGAGTCCAGCTTCCCGGCGATCCAATCAACGGCAACACCCAGGTTCTGCAAAGCTTGGGGTCAGCGATCTATAAGATCGGTAAGCAGCAAAAGCCGCACTTCCAGGTCGACACGCCGTATATGGCCGCGGTCGTCAAAGGCACCGCGTTCACCGTGACCGTCGGCGCCAGCGAGGCATCGGTGGCGGTGACCGAAGGTCTGGTGCAGGTCTCGACGCCGGGTGACGAAGACGTCGAGTTCTTGCGCCCTGGCTTCACTGCGATGGTGTCACGCGGGAACGGCGGTGAGATCAATATCGATCGCACGCGCGCCGGTGAGGCGCCGCGCGCCCCGGAAACGCCGAAGGGCGACCACACGAATACGCAGGCCGTCCTGATCCCGGCGGCGATCGGCAACGCCGATGTTGACGTCAAGGAGGCGTCGAGCGGTCTGGTGACCAGCGACGTGATTCCGATCGATTCCGCACCGGTTAAAGGCGACGTGCTGCCGGTCACTCTGGTACCGGGCACGGTCGATCCCGTGATCGGCCCGCCGACGGTCGTCACCGAGCCGGTCGTCGATGTCATCGATCCTGTCGTCGGTCCGATTGTCGATACTATCGTCGGCCCGAACGCTGGTCCGGTGCTTGACGTCACGACGAACGTCGGAGACGGCGCGGTCAGCGATGTGGTCGATACTATTCGAGGCCAAGGGAACGGCCTTGCTCTTGGCGTCGGTAATGGCAGGGCCCTTGGCCTGCTCAAACATGACTAGTCGATGGATGCGAGGCCATGGGGGTGGCGGCATATAGGATCGCACGCGCGGCCACGGAGTGGCGCTACGAGCTGATCATCTTCGCGCTGGCGGCTGCCCTGGCTTCCGCGGGGCTCTTCGCCGCGCTTCAAGCGTCAATCAACGACGCTTTGTTTCGGGTCGCAACGCGTCCTGCGTCGGGCAATATCGTCATCGTTCAAATCGACCCCCGAAGCCTCGCCGCGGTGCAAACCTGGCCTTGGCCGCGCAGCCGCCATGCGCAAGCCATCAAAGCACTTAGAGCTGCCGGCGCTGAGCTCATCGGGCTTGATATCGACTTCTCATCGTCTTCCCGTCCGGAGGAAGACGCGGCGCTTTTGGCGGCCATCGTCGCCGCCGAAGGGCACGTGATCTTACCGTCATTCATACAGCACACCGCGCGTGGCGTCAGCGATGATCTGATGGAAACGAATCCGCTGCCAACGCTTCGCGAGCATGCCTTGGTTGGCAATGCGAACGTGTTTGCGCCGATGGGAAAGGCGAGGCGCGGAAGTTTCGGTCTCTTTCTCGATGACGGCCGCTACCGGCCTACATTTGCGGCCCTGTTGGGTCAAAACGGTCCCTCAGCGATCAAGAGTTTCGACATCGATTTCGGGATCGATGGCGCCTCGATCCCACGTCTGTCGATGATCGACGTTCTGAACGGTTCGTTCGACCCAGCTGCGGTGCGCGGCAAACGTGTGATTATCGGTGCGACCGCAATCGAACTCGGCGACTATGTCCCCGTGCCAGTGCGCGGCATCATACCGGGCGTCGAACTACAGGCACTGATGGCCGAAAGCATTCTCCAGGGACGGACGCTGATGCCGATCGGACCCTGGGGGGCATTGGTCATTGTGGCGCTCGCCCTTGCCTATCTCAGGCCGACGCGGTCGAGTTGGACGTTCCGCAGCTTCGGCTTGCCCGTCGCTGGGCTTGGGTTGGTCCTTCTCGTGGCGCCGGCCGCGGTGTTGGCGATCGCTCCAGTTATCGTCGAGACCGCGCCCGCCCTCTTCGCTGCCATAGCCTGCTTTCTGTCCGTCGGCTTTCGTGAACTCAGCGCCCGTGCGCGGGCGGTCATTCGTGAGCGGTCGACCGGCAATCTCCGCCGCGTGCTCGTCAATCTCATCGTTGAAGAGAGTTCCGACGGTGTCATCGTGGCTGATCACGCAGGCCGTATCGAGCTTTGTAACGAGCGCGCAGCTGTGCTGTTGAATTCGACGCGAAAGACGTTGGTGAGCCGGCAAGTGAGCCGATTTTTGCCGACATTCGAACGCATGCCGCAGAGCGTAAGCGTCGACGACTCGCAGCGGCAGATGGACCTTTCCGTCGATTGCGACGGCGGCGACGTCATGCTCGACGTCAGCGTGCGGCGCATGACCGTGCCGGCCGCCAGCAGCGGCGCTCAGATCCGTGTGGACGTGTACACTCTGCGCGACGTGACGACGCGACGCCGGGCGGAGGACGCCGAGCGGCGCGCGCAGAACGAGCGCTATCTGGCCGAGCGCGCGAAGACGAACTTCATTGCGAACATGAGCCACGAATTGCGCACGCCGTTGAACGCGATCATTGGGTTTTCGGAGATGATGGCGGGACAGCTTCTGGGGCCGCTCGGCCAGCCGCAATATGTGGAGTTTGCGGACGTGGTCGCCAAGAGCGGCCACCACCTGCTCTCGCTCGTCAACAATATCTTGGAAATATCGCGGCTTGAGCAGAACGCTCAGGCGCTTACGATCGACGAGCTTGCGTTCGACGATTGTGCTGAAGCGTCGGCAGAGTTCGCCCGCGCGTCGCGGGACTACAAAGCGCAAACGATCACCGTGCACATCGGCGAAGGCGCGCGGCGCGTGCTTGCGGACAAACGGGTCATCAAGCAGACTCTCTCCAACTTGCTCTCCAACGCCATCAAGTTCACGAGTGCGCAAGGCAACATCGCCATTCGCGCGTGGGTCGAGGGCACTGCGTTTTGCTTTGAAGTGAGCGATGACGGCAAAGGCATCGATCCCGCGCTTATGCCCCATCTGACCGATTTGTTCCGGCACGCCGATCAGGGCTTCTCGCGCAAGCATGAGGGGATGGGCGCGGGCCTCTATCTGGTCAAGCGCTACATCGAACTGATGAACGGCTCGCTCACCTTCGAGAGCACGCTCGGAAAAGGCACGCGCGTGCGTGTGACGCTTCCCGGCGCCGCCGTCGTGGTCGTAGCGCCCCGGCTTCGTCCCGACGCAGACGCCGCTTGATCAGTATTTGACGCTGCAGCCGTAGGGGTCGGTTGCTGGTTCAGCGACTTTGCCACCGGACGACACCGCGTTGAACGCCTCGCGAACATAGTTTCGTGCGGTTGCTATCGTCGTCACGTCGGTCGTCGGTTGATCGTCTATCGCGCCCATGTAGCGCACGTGTCCCGCCGGATCGATCACGAACATATGCGGCGTGGTTTGCGCTTCGTAAGCGCGGCCGATGGCGCCTGCCGGATCAAGCAGCACCGCCGTCGGATGCGCGCCGCGCGAGGTCGTTAGCTCGTTAGCGCCAGAACCTTGGACGTAACCCTGCTTGCCGGGTGCTGAGGAAATGATCGAGAGCCACACGCCGCCCGCAGCCGTCACCTCTTGCTGCAGCTTTTGCATGTTGCCTGAACCGTAGTGTTTTCTCACATACGGACAACCGTCGTTCGTCCACTCAAGGACGACGGTCTTGCCGTTGAAGTCGGCGAGTGCATGCGATTTGCCGTTCGAATCGACGGCGGTGAATTGCGGTGCCGGCTTGCCAACCATTGGGGATGCCAGCGCGAGAGAGAGCGCGGCGAGTGTTGCGGCGGCTGCGGCTAAGATGCGTTTCATCTTGAGGTTCCCAAGGTTTCGATCATGAGAGACTGCGTCAGGATTTGCGGCAAGATCTTCGGCTGCCCACCGCCGGCCGGATAATAGAGATAAAGCGGAACGCCTTCGCGTCCATGCGTTCTCAGCAAAGCGCTGATTTCTGGGTTTTGGTTCGTCCAGTCGCCGACGAGATAGGCGGTGCCGGTGGCTTTGAACGCTTCCGCGACGGCGGCGCTCGATAGCGCGACCCGTTCGTTGTAGAGGCAACTCACGCACCAGGCGGCCGTCAGATTGACGAAGATGGGTTTGCCTTCAGCACGCAGCGTGGCGAGGCGACTGGTCGAGTAAGGCTCAGATAGAAGCGCGCCGGTTTCGCCGGCTTGTGTTTCGACCGCGCGCGGTTTGAACGGTAATGCGACCAGCGCCACTGCGCCGCCAAGGGCAAGCAGAAACAGAACGCTCCACAGTATGACGGTGCGGGACAGTGCGGCGCGCGCTTGGACGACGCCGAATGCCCAGGCTGCGAGCGCCAGAAGCACCACGCCGATCATTACGCGAAAGAGGCCCTCGGCGTTCACTTGCTGCGACAAGACCCAGACGAGCCATGCGGCCGCACCGTACATCGGGAAGGCGAGGAATTGCTTGAAGCGTTCCATCCATTCGCCGGGCTTCGGCAGTAGACGAATGAGGGCCGGGCTGAAGCTCACGATCACCCAAGGCAGCGCGAGGCCGAAACCGAGTGCCAAGAAAATCGCGAGTGTGACCGCCGGATCTTGCGTGAACGCGAAGCCCATCGCGGCGCCCATGAACGGCGCGGTGCACGGTGCGGCGACGATGACGGCGAGGATGCCGGTGAAGAATGCGCCGACGACACCGCCGCGGGAGGCTAGCCCCTGCCCCGTTCCTTGAATGCTGCCGCCGAGTTGGAAGACGCCGGAGAGATTGAGGCCGACGAGCGCCAAGATGTAGGCGAGGATCGCGACCGACAGCGGCGACTGTAGTTGGAAGCCCCAACCCACATCCGCGCCCATGCCGCGAAGCCAAAGGAGCGTCAGACCCAAGCCTGCGAACGTCGTCATCACGCCGAGAAGGTAGGCGATGCCGTCGGTCCAGGGGCGATCGGTGTGGCCCGCTTGGATGAGTGCCAACGCCTTCATCGAAAGGATCGGGAAGACGCATGGCATGAGATTCAAGATCAGACCGCCGAGGACGGCAAAGAGAATCGCTTGGCCAAGCCCCAAATCTGCGGCGGCAACAATCACGGAAGCCGCCGGGACGGGGCCGGCACGCAACGTCACCTCGTAGGCCTGCGAGGACGCGAGGACCAGAACGCCTGGTATTTCGGTGATGGCTTTGCGCTTTTCCGGATCGCGGAGCTTGTAGGCGGGCGGAACGGCGATTGCGAAGCCGTCGCCGCGTTGCTCGGCGACCTGTGGCGCTGACGCTTTGATCAGGCCTCGGTCGTAGGGAAAGAAAAGCGCGCCGGTACCGCGTTCTAGACGGTTCAACGTTGGTTGGAAAAAGAGAGTGACCTCAGCCTCGTTCGCGGCGAAGCGGGCATCGAATGCGCTGGTCTTCAATGGTTCGCGCATGCGTGACGTGGCGAACGCTTGCTGCCACTGATTGCTTGCCGCGGGGGTGCCGACCACGACGGGCAGTGAAATGTCGAGCGTCGCTTTCTCGGGGATGCAGATGTCTTTGCAGACCAGCCAAGACGCGTTCGCGATGAATGTAACGATGGTACCGGGCTGCAAGCCTGCGGGAACAGTGAGTTCGCTACGCAAAAGAACTGCTTCCGGAAAGCCGTAGTTCGCGAGTTCGCCGAATGAAATGCGTTCAGGGTGCGGCCAGATGATCGGCCCTGCCGCAAACCTTGTGGGCAGCGACCAGGCGATTGTCGTCGGCTCGCCGGATTCACCGGGGTCACGCCAATAGGTGTGCCACCCGGGTTGCATACGCTCGACCAACGCGATGGAGATCGTTCCTCCGCTCGCGGGAACACCTGTCACTTCCGAGATCAAACGCGCTTCGACCCGCGGCGTCGTCGCGACGTCGGCAGCGCGCGCGCTCGCGGCGATGGCGAACAGAAGTAGAAGCGCCGTCACAAGACTCGTGAGACGTGATGTCAAAGCGGCTCCTCGCCTTCGCCGGGTTTCGGGGTATATAGCGGACCGCCATGCTCGCGCGCGAGGGCCCCGGTGCGCCTTATTGCCCGCTCTCGCGCGAGTGTGAACACTATCTGCGACGAGGACCTTGGAAACCATGCGCAATTCGAACCGGCAATGGCGCCTTAAGCATCGGCCCGTGGGCGACATTAAGCCCGGCGATTTGGAGCTCAGCCACGCACCCAAACCCGTTCCGGGCGCGGGCGAGATGCTGGTGCGCAACGTTTACCTTTCGCTCGATCCCACGAACCGCATTTGGATGAGCGACATGGAGCAATACATGCCGCCTGTCGCGATCGGCGACGTGATGCGGGGAGGGACGCTCGGCGTCGTCGAGCAATCGAACGCGGACGGGTTTGCACCTGGCGACATCGTGCTGCCCGGCATGGGCGGCTGGCAGGACTATATCATCGCTTCCGCGAGCGGACCGATGCCCGTGCGCAAGTTGCCCAAGATACCCGGCGTGCCGTTGTCGTCGTATATGAGCGCGCTGGGTGC
>JANNEL010000733.1:0-2310 GCA_031378595.1 Alphaproteobacteria bacterium | reverse complement strand
CGGACGGTGCTTGGCCTTGATGGTCTGGCCGGTCTCGGTGACGTAGAACTCCATCTTGTCGAGTTCGAGCAGGAGATCGTTGGGGAATTCGATGTCGGCCTTGTCGATCTCGTCGATCAAGAGCACCGGGCGCGCGTCGTTCGTGAACGCTTCCCACAGCTTGCCTTTCGAAATGTAGTTCTTGATGTCTTTCACGCGCTCATCGCCCAACTGGCTGTCGCGCAGGCGGCTAACCGCGTCGTACTCGTAGAGACCCTGCTGCGCCTTCGTCGTCGACTTGATGTGCCACTGGATGATCGGCACGCCGATCGCCTTGGCGACCTCGAACGCGAGCACGGTCTTGCCGGTGCCGGGTTCGCCTTTGATGAGCAGCGGACGCTCGAGCGTGATCGCTGCGTTGACCGCGATGCGTAGGTCGTCGGTCGCGACGTAGCTGGTGGTGCCTTCGAACTTCTTCATGGGTTTCTCAACGGTGGTGGAAATGGCTGTTGAGACGAACCTAGGGGGTTAGCGCGCCGCTCGCAAGTTTAGGGGGCAATACCCAATTGCTTCTGCAGCTTCTTCGGCAGGCCTGCCGCTACGATGGCGTGGGCGCGGCTTAGGTAGGCCTTCAGTTCTTTCGCGGGGAGGCGCGTCAGCTTGTCGAGATAAACCCACTGCGCGCGGGCGAGGTAGGGGGCGGGGATAATGCCTTCGACTTCGGTTAGGATGCGAAAGCTTTCGTCGGAGGCTTTGAACGACAGTCCGCTTGGTTTGCTTTCATGCGGGCCGGTGACGGCGAACATTTTGCCGCCAACTTTGAACACGCGGTCGCTGCCCCATTGGATGGAGAGAGTCGCGCCAGGAAGTGCGAGCAGGTATTTTTCGAGATCGTCGGGCTTCATCGCCTCAGCGTGACGCGAAGGTCTCGATTTCGCAAGCGAGGCGTTGCATCAACGCGGGCCAGTCCGCAAATTTCTCAGGGGTGAGCACGCGCGTGTTCGCGTACCAGGGATAACGAGCGGTGCCGAGTTGCTGCCACAGAGGACCCGCGGTCAGAAGCCAGGTATCGGTGCCGGTTGCGGCCGCAAGCATGCCCGGGGCCGTCGGGGACGAGACAACGAGGTCGAGTGCCTGGCAGAGAGCCACCGTGTCATCGATGTCGTTCGTGAGGTCGATGTCCGCGAAATTGTGGATCGTGACGCCGAGCTTGGCAGAGACGGCTTCGCGTTCCGCTTTGCAATCGCCGTATTGCAGATTGACGAATTTCACGGCCGTGGTCTCGAGTACCGGCGCCCAGTCTTCGAGCGCACAAAAGAACTTCTTTCGCGCGGTGGTGACCAGCATCGACTTCCAGCTGATCCCGACATAGGGGCCTGGGCCCAGTCCTTCGAGGCGGTGCATCCAGTGGCTCACGCGGGCAGGATCGGCTTTCAAGTAAGCCCGCGGTGGGAAGCATTCGATACTCGGACGCAGGTGGGGAAGCAGAGAACCGATGGGCGTGTAGAAGTCCGGTATCAGTTGGCCGGAAGCCCACGGCACAATGCGGATCGGCTTGCCCTCGGTTTTCGAGTGCATCTCGCCGCCGACATGCGCGGACGGGAATGAACGCTGGAACAGCTGAACGAGGCGTTGGTCGACTGCGAGCATGACTTTGCCGCTTGGTCCGACGCGTTCGATCACGTCAGGAATGACGCTGGCGAACATGATCTCATCCCCCAAGCCTTGCTCGCCAACGACAAGCAGCTTGCGGCCGGTGAGGTCTTCGCCGTCCCAGCGGGGTGCTGGAATTGCGAAATGTGTTGCCTGCGCGAAGGCGGGGTTCAGTCGCTCTTCGTGGTCAAGCCAGGCTTCGTTCAAGCGCCCCGTTGCGGCGTAGCAGAGAGCGCGGGCGTGGCGGATTGCGGCGCTGTCGCTTTCGCCGGCGCAGAGCTCGAGGGCGCGCGTGAAGTTCGCGATGGCTTGCTCGTACCTGCCGATGTGGCTTTGCGCGTGCGCGATATTGTGGAACGTGCGCGCAGTCGTCGGGGCCAAGCGTTGCGCGGGCGCATACGCGGTAATCGCGCCTTCGAAGTCGCAAGCCTCCATCAGGATGGTGCCCAGCATGTTCCAAAGGCTTGCGGACTCGGGCGCACTGTCGAGCGCGTTTTGCACTGTGCGGCGCGCTTCGTCCACGTCGCCGGTTGCGAGCGTGCATGCCGCAAGGCCGCTCACGCCTTTCGGACAGTCCGGGCGGAGCTTGAGGTAGGCGCGATAGGCGCTCTCCGCGGCATCGAAGCGCTGCAATTTTGCGGCGGCGTTGCCCAGGTCGAAGAGAAGGCTTGCTTTGGC
>JANNEL010000725.1:0-1779 GCA_031378595.1 Alphaproteobacteria bacterium | reverse complement strand
CAACCGGCGGCGGCATCGCAGCCCTCACCGCCGACGTCATGACGAAAGGCACAAAGACCCGCAGCGCAACCGATATCGCCCGCCAGATCGAAGCGCTTGGCGCTTCGCTCACCGCAAGCGCGGGCGCCGACAGCTCCGGCGTCTCGCTCGAAACCCGCGCCGACCGCGTGGGCGAAGCAATGGCGATCATGGCCGACGTCGCGCGCAACCCCGCCTTCGCCGCCGAAGAAGTCGAACGCCAACGCCAACAAACGCTCGACGGCCTGCAAGTCGCACTCCGCCAGCCCGGCCAAATCGCACGCTTCGCAATGACGCGCGTGCTCTTCGGCCTGGGCCCTTATGGCAGTGTTGCGTCGCCGAAAAGCGTGGCCGCAATCAAATCCGCCGATCTCACCGCCTTCCACCAACGCGACTGGCGCCCCGACAATGCGCTGCTCGTGATCTCGGGCGACGTGTCGCTTGAGGACGGCGTGAAGCTCGCCGAGAAATACTTCGGCGACTGGAAGCAACCGCCAAATCCTGTGGGGACCGATCCCGACGCGAAGATGGCCGCAAGCGGAACCCGCGCGGTCGTGATCGACCTGCCGAAGTCGGGCCAGGCGGCCGTGAGCTTCGGCATGTTGGGCGTACCGCGCACCGCGGAAGACTACTTCCCGGCACTCGTTGCGAACTCCGTTTTGGGCGGCGGCTACTCAGCGCGCCTGAACCAAGAGATCCGCATCAAACGCGGTCTTTCTTACGGTGTCAGTTCCGGCTTCCCTGCGCGCGAGGGCCTCGGCCCGATTATCGTGCTCGCGCAAACCAAGAACGAGTCCGCCGTCCAAGTCGTCGATCTCATGAGCCAAGAGCTGACGAAGATCATGAGCACCGACGTGCCGGCCGCCGAACTCGGCGCACGCCAAGCGAACTTGATCGGCTCCTTTGGCCGCGACGTCGAAACGGCATCGGGACTCGCCGATCAACTGGCGACACTGGCCACATGCGGCATTCCGCTCGAAAAGCTCACGACCTACGTCGCCGACGTCTCGGCCGTGACACCGGCATCCGCCAAAGAAGTCGCCGCCAAACTCTACGACCCGAAGAATGCGTCGATTGTTGTCGTCGGCGACGGCGCCATCTTCTTCAACGCCCTGAAGAAAAAACGGCCCGACGTGGTCCGCATCCCGGTCGACAAGCTGAATCTGGACAGCGCCACGCTACAATAGGCAGGCGCCGCCACAGAAATGCCGTCAAGCAAAGAGACTCTCAGGGACACCCTGGGAGTCTGTTTCATGTCCGCATTCCGCGTATTGTCGACCGCCCTCGTCACCGTCGCTTCACTTGCGACGGCGCACGCTGACGCGCCGCGATCGAATACCAAGGTCCAGCTGGTCACCAACCCAACCACGCAGATGGTGTTCGCGGTACCGAAACGCGGCCCACTGAAGCTGCGCAAGCTGGACATGGACGGAGCGCATTTTGCCGGGCGCATCATGCTGTCCGGCACCTACGTTTACGGGCGCAATAGCTCGTACGTGTCGGACGGCTTCACCACCAAGCCCGACCTTCATTTCATTCCCGATCCCGCATCGCGCGCGCTGCTTCCGTATCTGAACGAATACGGCCCGGTGCGCGGTGTGTACTTCTCGAACGGGCGCTCGTTCCTAAAGACTGTGCTCTTGCCATCGACGATCGCGAAGGTGGACGCGCTCAAGATCAAATCGGTCACCGGCAAGCTCACGATCGTCGTCGACCGGTTCGAAGCGACGGCCGTTTGCGACTCCCCGGTCTAACCGTCCG
>JANNEL010000747.1:0-2180 GCA_031378595.1 Alphaproteobacteria bacterium | reverse complement strand
CCCTGGAGGCGCAACGTCTTCGACGTGAAAATGAATCCCTGAAGGAACGCTTGTGGGACGATTTCGATCTCGTGGGACAAAGCCACGCGATCGGTCAGCTGCGCCAATTGATCGAGCGGATTGCACCGACGAACAGCCGCGTGATGATCACGGGCGGGCCGGGATCGGGCAAAGAGGTGGTGGCACGCTTGCTGCACGCGAAATCGCGCCGGCAGAAGAGCCCGTTCATTGCCATCAACTGCGCGACGATCGCGCCGGAGCGCATGGAGATCGAGCTCTTCGGCGTCGAAGGTTCGGGGGAGGGGCGCAAAGTCGGCCTCTTCGAACAGGCGCATGGCGGCACGCTGTTCCTGGACGAAGTGCCGGACATGCCGCTCGAGACGCAGGGCAAGATCCTCCGCGTGCTGGTCGAGCAGAACTTCCAGCGTGTCGGCGGCGGCCAGCGCGTGCAGGTCGATGTGCGCGTGATCTCGTCGTGCTCGGCCGATGCGCGGACGGAGATTCAGGACGGGCGGTTGCGCGAGGATTTGTTCCATCGCTTGAACGTGGTGGGCATCCGCGTGCCACCACTGATCGAGCGTCGCGAGGATATTCCAGCGCTGATCGACCATTTCATGCAGCGCATTGCAGGCGCGACGGGTTTGCAGCCGAAGAAGGTCGGCGACGATGCGATGGCCGCACTTCAGGCGCACAATTGGCCAGGCAACATCCGCCAGCTTCGCAACAACGTGGAGCGGTTGTTGATCCTAGCGGCCGACGCACCGGATAGCGTGATCACGGCGGAGCTGTTGCCAGCGGACGTCGGCAACTCGACGCCCGCGGTCAGCCAAGGTGCGGGCAGCGAGCGTATCATCGCGCTGCCGCTTCGCGACGCACGCGAGATGTTCGAGAAGGAATATCTGCTGGCGCAGATCAACCGCTTCGGCGGCAACATTTCGCGCACGGCCGCCTTCATCGGCATGGAGCGGTCGGCGTTGCACCGCAAGCTGAAGTCGCTCGGCATCAACACCGGCGGCCGCGGCGACGATTTGATCGGCTGATGTCGCGTATCGCCTATGTCAACGGGCGCAATGTGCCGTTCGCGCATGCGACGGTGGCGGTCGAGGATCGCGGGTTTCAGTTTGCGGACGGTGTCTATGAAGTGTGCACGATCCGTGAGGGGGCTTTGATCGACGAGGCACCGCATTTGGCGCGCCTCACACGTTCGCTCGGCGAGTTGAAGATGCGCGCGCCGGTGGGATCACGTCAGCTCGCTCACATCATGCGCGAAACGGTCAGGCTCAATCGTGTTCGGGAAGGCTTGGTCTATGTGCAGGTGTCGCGCGGTGTGGCGCGGCGCGATCACGGATTTCCGGCGGCCTCTGTAAAGCCGACGCTTGTCGTCACCGCACGCTCGCTGAACTTCGCGCGCTATGCGCAGCTTTCGGAGGCGGGTATCGCGGTTGTGACGCAGCCTGAGGCGCGCTGGGCGCGTTGCGATATCAAGTCCACCGGATTGCTGCCCAACGTGCTGGCCAAGCAGGTGGCGCGTGAGGCCGGCGCGTTCGAGGCGTGGTTCGTCGATCGCGACGGCTTCGTCACGGAAGGCGCATCGACCACCGCGTGGATCGTTGACGCGAAGGGCGTGTTGCGTACGCGCGCGCTCGACCACGCGATCTTGCCAGGCGTGACGCGCAGGGAAATCATTCCCTTTTGCCGACAGATGGGTGTGGAACTTTCGGAGCGCGCGTTCAGCGTGGAGGAGGCGCGAAACGCACGCGAGGCGTTCATATCCGCAGCTTCGTTTGGGGTTCTTCCTGTCACCCGAATCGACGGGAACCCGGTGGGTGACGGAAAACCAGGGCTTATTACTGCCAAAATCGGCAGTATGTACTGGGCGTCTCGATAGTTAACGGTCCCCCTCGCATCCTTCACACTTGCCCCATCGCGACGGCTCGTCCATTTTCTCCAAAGACGGGTCGCGAACCGATTGAGTCGCGTGTTCGTACACCTGTCACAGTAGCCGGATATCGGTATCGCCAACCCCGTGTGTTTCGGGCGGAGCAAGTGAAAAATGGGGCTCAACCCATGAGTGATCGACAAGCAAACCTTCAAGACACGTTCCTGAATGCCTGTCGCAAGAACAAAGCGCCTCTGACCATTTTTCTGGTCAACGGGGTGAAGCTCCAGGGGATCATCAC
>JANNEL010000700.1:0-5010 GCA_031378595.1 Alphaproteobacteria bacterium | reverse complement strand
ATCATCAGGTTGGCGACACCGACGCGCCGAACCACGCGCCCCGAGTACATGAGCAACGCAATTTCGGCGAGCACGCCGAGTGCCCACAACGCCCCGATGAAGTCCGCGGAGTAGCCGAGCGTCTGCCAATTCAGCGTCGCGAAGCTGTAGTAGAATGTGTGCGACGCCTGCGCGATGCCGGTC
Source organism: Alphaproteobacteria bacterium (assembly GCA_031378595.1). GTDB lineage: Bacteria > Pseudomonadota > Alphaproteobacteria > Micropepsales > Micropepsaceae > SZUA-430. The sequence goes on along the minus strand of JANNEL010000700.1, from coordinate 4,827 downwards.
GCGCCGATCATCAACACGAAGAGCGGCTGCCGCGCGAGTTGCCACGCGTCGCGCCCGACCGAGCGCACGCCGGCGCGCACCTCCGGCTGCGCATCCCGCGGCAACACAAGTCCGCCGAGCGCGGCCAACACCGCCGACCCGATCAAGATCGGCAAGAACGCATCGATCCCGTAAGCCGCGATCGCCGCGCCACCGGCAAAGTTCATAACGACGAACGCGGCTGAACCCCACAACCGCACGCTCCCGTAGTCGAACCCGCGCGCCGACGCCGCCGACAGCGTGATCCCTTCGATCAACGCGCTGATGGCCGAGAACGCGGCGCTCGCCATCAGCGAGAACGTCACCACATAGAAAGCGCCGTCGACCGTCGCGTAGCCCACATAGCAAGCCCCCGCGAGCGCCATCAGGCCGATCAGGAACAATCGCCGCGCATGAAACGCATCGGCCGCGACGCCAAGCAATGGCCCCGTGAACACGCGAAGCACGCCCATGCCGGCAAGCAGCAACCCGGTCGCATGCGGATCGAACCCCACGCTCGCCAGCCACGGCGTGAAGAACATCACATGGATGCCGTTCAGGAAGTTCAAACCGACAAAGAACGGGACGAAGCGCACCGCATCCGGGTGCGCCCGCGGCAAACTGAATGAGGACATCGTTACATCGCGGGCAGATGCACCTGCCGAGCCGCGGCGGCTTCGCTCAGGAATCGCAGAATGCGCAACTCCAGCGCGCGATTGCCCTTCTGCTCCGCATGCGTCTGAAGCTCAATCAGCAGCCGCTTCAAGTCGCCGTTCGCGCGGTCGAGGCCTGAGACGGTCATGTCCTCGTCCCTCACACCGACGACGGCATTGAGCTCCGCGCCCAACGCACCATCTATCCCTTTGGCCGCATCACCGAACAGAGCCCGCATCACGCGGTTCTCCTTCGCGCGAATTTCGGCTGCACGGTCGAACTCTTGCCCCACCATCAACAGCAACACGGCCATCGTCGTGGCCGACCCTTGGCCATAGCCCGGCGGCAGCGCAGGTCCCATCTCCATCGCGATCTTCGCGAACGCTTGATTCAAAACGAGTTCGGGTGAGGGTTTCATTGCACGGCCTCCCGCGCTTGCAGCAACAGATCGGCAAGCCGCTTGTTATGGAACGGCAAACAATAGAGGCCAGAGAACGCCATCACCGGATCGGTGTTCGTCGCCGCCTGAAACTCCTTCGCCGACGAAATCCAAATCGCCGCGCCCTTGAACGAAGCGAACACCGTCCACCAAGCAAGCGCCTTCGGATCGGCTTTCAACCCGCTCGCCTTCTCCCATACTTGGATCGCGGATTCGCGCGTCAGCATCCCGCCCGGATGCGCGCGGTCGCTCGACCACAACGGATCGAGCGCCCAGCCGAGGTCCTCAAGCGGATCGCCCGCATGCGCCATCTCCCAATCGAGCACCGCGCGGATCGCGCCCGTACCGTCGAACAAGAAATTGCCCGTGCGATAGTCGCCGTGCACGACGGAAATCTTCTGCGCCGGCGGCGGCGGATTGCGCCGCATCCAACGGATCGCCGCCCGCAAGATCGGCTGCGGTTCAAGTTCGTCCTCGTCGACGACTTTCTCCCACTTGGTGAGTTCCGCCTGCCAAGCGTCATCGGCCTTCACCGCAGGCACATGCTTCGCCAGATCGGACGTCGCCACATCGCGCTTGGCGATGTTGCCGAGTATCGTGAAGAACTGCTCGCCGATCTTTTGGCGATGCGCCCCGTAAGGATCGGCCGCCAAGATCGACCCTGCGGTACAACCCTCAACCTCTTCCATCACGAAGAACGGGCGCTCAAGCCATTCAAGCTCGCGCTCCAAGTAGAGCGCGCCCGGCACAGGCACGGCGGTCCCCATGAACGAGCGATACGCCGCGAACTCGACCTCCCGCTCCGTCTCGATCAAGGTCGAAATCGGATCGCGCCGGAAGATCAACCCCCGCTCGCCGCCGCGCTCTTGATCGATGCGCACGCGAAACGTCTCGCGGCTCGCCCCGCCGTGAATGCGCGATAGCGCAATCACCGACACGCGCCCCGCCTCCGGCATGCGATGCGCGAGGTAGCGAACGATACGGTCTTCCAATTCTTTCATTTCGCGCCATCCAACAATCCGGTGAAACCGCTCGGCCCATGTGCACCGATGATCAATTGCTCAAGCACGCCATGACCCTTGCGCACCAGCCCATTCGGTCCGGTCAACGTTGCGTCCGAGAACGCTTGCACATGCAGATAGTGAAACTCGCTCTCGTTCACGTTCGCGATATCGATCGTGTCGTAGCCAATCGCAAGCTCGCCGCGAAACCGCCCATGCCCCCATTCGGGATGCGTATAGCCAAGCCCGCTCATATAGAAATTCCACTTCGGCTTAAGCTCGATGCGATAGTCGAGCCCCTCGGCATCGCGCATGGAAATCGACGCCGCCTTCGCATGGCGCGTACCGGACTTGAAGATCACCTCCGACGAACACGAAGCCATGTGCGTGGCCGGGCCTTCGCCTGTCGCCGCCATAACGGCGTGCGTGTTCCACGGCTTGCCAGTGGCGTCCGAATTGTCGTGAAAGAGCGTGATCCTGTCTTCGAAATTCATCGGCGCCCAGAGCCAGTAGAATTGCGGCGCTCGCGGTGGCGCAACGGGTTGCGAATCCTGCGCGCCGACAGGTCTGATCCCCCACGAGCGGTCGCGCGTGCCCACATGGCCTGCAACGTCAATCCGCCGCCCCTTCACCTCGATCCAACCTTCGTAGGTGCCGTTCTGCGTCAACCGCGTGTAGTCCATCACCGGACGCGGGCCTACGCGGTATGTGAAGCGCGGCTCTTCAATCGGGGCTGACCGCGCACGGAAAAGAATATCCGCCGAAATCCCATGGTCGTTCTTCTCGACGCGCACGCGCAGAGAATGCAGCGGCTCGACAACATCAACGGAAAGCGGGCCAACGCGCGTATCCATCCGCTCCATGCCGAGTATGCGCGAGACACGCAGGTTGTGCTGCACCCCGTCCGCCACGACGCAGAACGCGCCGTCCATCACGTTCAGCACTGGGTAGACACCCAGCGCGACGGCAAAAAACGTATCGCCGGCCGTCGTATAGCCGTTGAAGAAATACCGGTCGTAGAAATTCCTATCCGTCCCGGCGTACGTGATCGGTTCCGGCGTCTGATGGACGGGATAATCGTCGGCTTTGGTAAGCATGGACGGGGACTCTCAGGTGCGGGGCGGCGCACCTTGGCGCGCCCCGCCCACGGATGCAATCCGCCTCAGGGTAGTGAGAACACGGCCTTAAGAAACGTACGCGCATCGGCCGCCGATTTGTCGGCCAAGTCTTCTTGGAGAATATGCCCGCCCTCGGGATAGACGATCGCCTGGCTGCCAGGGATCAGGCTCTTCACAAGCTCGGCGGCCGCAACCGGTATGAGCTTGTCCTGAGCGCCCCACAGCACCAGGGCCGGCACCGAAATCTTGCCGAGATGCTCGCGCATGAACCGGTCTTCGCCCTGCCAATACTCGAGCCCCATGCGAAACCGTTTGCGCGTCGCGACCCGGATCGCAGGCTCGCGATTGAGGTCCCAATAGCGTTCGATCATCGCGTCCGTCACCAAGGCTTGGTTGGCGAACGAAGCCTTCAACGTTGCCTCCGCAACCGGTCTTCCGGGAATGAGGCGCAAGAACTCGCGCAGCACCGGCGTCCGGACGAGATAGAAGAACGCGGGCGGCTCCGGCATGTTCGGCGGAAGGACGCCGCCGGAATCGATGGCAATAACCGCCGCCGTTCGCGCCGGATACTTGATCGTAAAGCGAAGCGCGACATGCCCGCCCATCGAGTTGCCGCCGATCGCGAACCGCGGCAGCGCGAGCTTGGTCGCGAACGTGTCCACGAAATCGGCCATCCCTTCTGCTGACAGCGGATAAGCCTCAGGCACGACGGTCAGTCCGTGCCCCGGAAGATCGACGGTCACGATGCGAAACTGATCGCCAAGGATCTTCACCCAAGGCTCCCACGTGTGCAGTGACGCGTTCGACCCGTGCAGGAGCACAAGCACCGGCCCACGCGCGTTCCCTTGATCGCGGTAGTGCGCCGTGATGCCGCCGCCCAAGTCCGCGTACTGCGAAGGCGCCTGCCCGTACTTCTTCACCAGAACGTCGCGTGGCACCGCGGGATCGCCCAGCGTCAGAAACGCTAGTGCAATCAGCGCAGCCAAAATTCCGACAATCCAAAGCAGAATCCGCATGACGTCCCTCCAAATCGGCGCCGCACCTTGGCCTGCGCGTGCGCCTCGTGCAATCAGTTGCCGGAGAATCCAAGAAACCCAAGGGGAAAACCATGACCCGTCTCTGGCTTGTCGCAGGCGCCGTGAACATGCTCCTCGCGCTCATTGTGGCGGCCTCCGTGGGCCACCGGCTTGAAGGCGAGTTCGTACCCGTCATACGCAACATCTTCGACACCGCTCGCGAGATGCACTTCGTGCACGCTCTGGGCCTCATCGCCGTCGGCATTGTGAGCGCGCAATTCGGGCGCACGCTTCTGCTCGACCTCGCGGGCGCCGCCTTCCTCGCCGGCATCATCCTGTTCTGCGGCAGCATCTACGCCGCCTTCGGCCCGAGCGCGGCAAGCGTGAAGCCGCTCATACCGCTCGGCGGCGTAAGCCTGATGCTGGGTTGGACGCTGTTTGCCGCCGCCGCGATGTTCGTGAAGCGGCCCGGACTGCAGCAGACCTGAGGCTCCAGAGCGTTGACTCTTCTGCAGCAAGGAAGTCGTGGGTGGTCCGCCTTCGCGGACCATGACAGCTATGGGAGTTGGGAGCGGCGAACC
>JANNEL010000698.1:0-2383 GCA_031378595.1 Alphaproteobacteria bacterium | reverse complement strand
GCCGCAGAATCCGTCGTCGACCGAGAACAACGGCATCCTACTGGAGCTGCACAACAATCGCGGTGCGATGGCTTACGGGATCGAGGCGTTTCGCGCGAAGGATCCGCTCGCCTGGCCCGCATTCGCGAGCGACGACGATGTGAAGGGCCTGCCGCCGACCGTTATCCACGTCAACGAATGCGATCCGCTGCGCGACGAGGGCCTTGGGTTTTATCGCTTGCTGCTCAAGAACGGCGTCAAGGCGCGTGGCCGGCAGGCGATGGGCACGACGCATGGCGTCGAACTGTTCGCGATCGCGGCCCCCGACATCAGCTACGACACGGCGCGGGATATTGCGGCGTTTTGCAAGGCCTGAGCTTATCCACAGTCCTGGTGTATGGGTGCGTCGCGTGCGCACCCCAATCGGTGGATTGAGAGGCGATTCGGCCGCGCAGAAAGGTGTGGCGCGAGGCCTTGCCCGGTGCTCGTATTCACAGGGCGTTCGTTGAGCGTGGCTGGCAGGATCAGTAGGGTGCCGGTCGTTGGCTGGGATACCCCTTGTGGCCGTCGAAATCGAACGGAAGTTTCTCGTCGTCAACGACCGTTGGCGCGAGCATGTGACGGCGACGTTGAACCTCAAGGACGGCCTGCTTTCGCGCGACGGCGACAAGAAGGTACGCGTGCGCAGCTATGGCGATCGCGCGACGCTTGCGGCCGCGCGTCGGGTATGAGCCGCGAGGAATTCGAATATGAGAGTCCCGTGGCTGACGCCGAGGCGATGCTGCGCTTGTGCGGCGAGATGGTCGTCGAAAAGACGCGCCACATCGTGCCGTGGCTCGGCCACAATTGGGAAGTCGACGTCTATCGCGGCGTGCTTGAGGGTGTCGTGATCGCGGAAATCGAACTTGCGAGCGAGGCGACGCTGTTCGAGCGGCCATCGTGGGCCGGCGGCGAAGTCACGAGCGATCTGCGGTACAAGAAGATCAATCTGCTTTTGGAACGGCTCGCGCGGCGGGAGCTGCAGGCCGCCGGGTGACCGCCGGTTGGCGTTTGTTCGGGCGTTGGCTGGTGCCGCGCTTTGCGGCCCGCGAATAAATCTCAGCTGGGGGATGTTTCGGGGCCTTCAACGCCTTGACGGGAGTTTTGAAACGATTATTCTAGAACGGATGATAAAGAACGCAGTTTGATGGGCCGGCCGCGCGAATTCGATGAAGACGCCGTTTTGACCGGCGCGATGGAAGCGTTTCGCCGCTTCGGCTTTGGCGGCGTCTCCGTGCGCGATTTGGAGCAGGCGACGGGGCTGAAAGCGGGCAGCATCTACAATAGTTATGGCGGTAAGGACGGGCTCTTCGACGCTGCGATGGCGCACTACAATGTCGTCGTCCTGCGGCAACGCATCGAGACGCATATTCCGGAAGCGGCGGGCCTCAAAGGGTTGCGTCAGTTCTTTTTGACCCTGCTTCTTGAACCCGGCGGAACCTCACTCGGTTGTTTGATTACCAACTCTGCGGTCGAGTTCGGCGGCGACCGTACGCTGCCGTCTCATGTGACGGGGGGGCTTCGGATTTTTTCGGACGTGCTGCTTGCGCGGTTGCGCGCTTGGAAGCGTTCCGGGGAGATTGCAAGCGATCTGACGCCTGAAATTGCCGCGACGAGATTGTTGGCCATGTATCAGGGGATTCTGGTGCTGGTTCGCGCCGGTTGGGACAAGCCCGCGCTCAAGAAAATGGTTCAACACGAAATCGATCAGATGGGAGAAACACGATGACGCCTCACGCGCTTTGGACCCGTTACGCAGCGATTTGGTCGGCGCCGGCCGACAAGCGCGGCGGCGAACTGGCTGCTTGCTTGGCGGACGACGCTACTTATTGCGACCCGAACGGCCTCATCGCCGGGCGGGAGTCGTTGTCGGCGTATATGGGCCAGTTCCAAGAGACGGCGCTGGGTGCTGCGTTCCGCATTCGCTCGGTTTTGAACCATCACGACCGCACGCTGGCGAACTGGTCGCTGGTGACGCCGGACGGAAGCGATCTGCAGAGGGGAACAAGCTTCGGTCAGCTATCGGCGGATGGGCGGCTGCGGACCATCAGCGGATTCTTCTACGAACCCGGCGCAAGCGAAGCGGCGTGAGTGAACCGGAGACAAGAAGCTTGACTTTTTCTAATATTGTTCTATTATTGTTCTTCTCCCGGTGAGAGCTTGTTTCGGGCACCGCGGCTGCGACTTGAATCTGTTGATCTGAAAAATTGCCCCGGCGCGGGAAACTGTGCCGGTGAGGCTTGCGGGAGCAACGCCGATTGCGCCATTCAAAGTGATGTCCGATGCGTTACAAAATACACCGATGTAACGCCAAGAACGGCGCAATGCCGCCAATGTAACGTTGTAACGGATTCGATTGAGTTTG
>JANNEL010000674.1:0-9027 GCA_031378595.1 Alphaproteobacteria bacterium | reverse complement strand
CAGAATTTTGAAGGCAGCCGTCACCTTCTCCTTCGAGGCGCCGCCGCCGACATCGAGGAAGTTGGCGGGCGAGGAGCCGTAGAGCTTGATGATATCCATCGTCGCCATCGCGAGGCCTGCGCCATTGACGAGGCAGCCGATCGAGCCGTCGAGCTTGATGAAGTTCAGGTCGAATTTCTTCGCTTCGAGCTCGGCCGGGTCTTCTTCGTTCGGGTCGTGGAGCGCTTCGATTTCTTTATGACGGTAGAGCGCGTTGTCGTCGAAGTTGATTTTCGCATCGAGGCAGACGACGTCGCCCTTATCGGTGATGACAAGCGGGTTGACCTCAAGGAGGCTCATGTCCTTCGCGACGAAGGCTTTGTAGAGCTTGTCGATCAAGGCGCCCAATTGCTTGGCGGTGTCGCCCGTGACCTTCAACGCCTTGGCGATGCGCCGGCCGTGGAACGGTTGGATGCCGGTTGCCGGATCGACGAAGATGGTCAAGATTTTTTCCGGCGTCTTGTGAGCGACCTCTTCGATGTCCATGCCGCCTTCGGTCGAGGCGATGAAGGCGATGCGCGAAGTATCGCGGTCGACCAACATCGAGAAGTAGAGCTCGCGCGCGATGGCCGCGCCTTCTTCGATGTAGAGGCGACGCACGACGCGGCCGGCCGGGCCGGTTTGATGCGTGACCAGCGTCATGCCCAGCATACGCGCCGCTTCGGATTTGACGACGTCCATCGACTTCGCGACTTTGACGCCGCCGCCTTTGCCGCGGCCGCCGGCATGGATTTGCGACTTCACGACCCAGACCGGTCCGCCGAGATCGTTCGCGGCTTTGACCGCTTCGTCGACCGAAAAAGCCGGGAAGCCGCGGGGCACGGGCACGCCGAATTCTTTCAGGACGGCTTTGGCTTGGTATTCGTGAATGTTCATGGGACGGGTCGAGCCTTCAAGCGTTCGCAGCGCACAGGAATCCGCGTTGCCAAAGCGGACGTTTCGTTTGGGAAATAGCGGCCCCTAAGCCGGGGCCAAATCGGGCTCGCTGGTATAGCGACGACCCCCCGTTCCCGCAACGGGAACGGGGCGATCCGGATCGGCCGTATTGACGCGACTTCAGGCGCTAGCGGACCCGAACGCCTGCGAGCGCGAACAAGGCTGCGATGGCTGCGGTGATCGAGACGGTCGCTGCCGCCCACTGCATGCCGAATTGTTCGGCAATCGTCTGGTGGATGCCCCACGTCGAGCCGACGGCGAGGAAGCCCATGAACATCGGGCCCGCCGCTTTGTGGACCAGAAAGCCGAAGAGCCCGCCGAGTCCGCCTGCGACCAACGCAAGCACGAGGCGCAAGACGATGAAGCCGCCGACGAACAATGCACCGAGGAAACCAAGCTTGATCACCCAGGGCGAAAGGTTCGGCGAGACGTAGCTGTCGACGACGCTCTCAAACGTGTCGCGCGCGAAGCCGACGATGCCCGAAGGCTCCATGCGGTAAGAGCGCTGCGTGCTACCCGGCGACGAGTAGCTGCCATCGGCCGGCGGTGCCGCGGATGGTGCCGGGTTGAATGTCTCCGTCGTTTGCAGGTCCGGGGGACCGTCGCCGGAGAAGCCGAAGAAATAAACCGGGATCGCGACGCCGATCAGGAAGAACGGCAGCATGATTAGAAATTGGCGCCAACGCGAATGGCCCGTCGTCTCAGCCATGGCAGTCTCCCATCCATCAATCGGTCTCATTCGAGACTCGACCGACTGTACCGCAGATGAACGGAACTGGCGCGGCCGAAACGCTGCGACAAACAGTGATCGCCGCCACATCGGGCGGCGATCCATTTGCGGGGCAATTAAGCGATACGGCGGCGGAAAAGGCTGTCGATGGCCAGGATCACGCCGATCGCGACACCTGGAATGAGGCCGAGTTTTAGGCCCTCCTCAATCGAGACGCGCATGGGGCCGACGCCGCCAAAATATTTCCAGGCAACCCAGGCGCCGACCAGCGACAGCGTCATAGCTGAGATGAAGCCGAGCAAGACCGCCGGTGCGCGGCCGGTCATCTGCGTCGCGCGGGTCAAGGCGTAGGAAACGAAGAACGGACCAATCGCCGTCAGCGAAAGCATCAGCAACGCGGCTTGGATGTTCGCTTGCTCAAGCGGAGCTGGGACGCCGAGGTAGTACTGCTGGTAGCCGTAGTAGCCCAAGAAGATCAGAAACAGGAGCCAAGTCATTTCGCGAACCACTCCCCTAGTTGCGTGGGACACGCATGGCGCCCGCGCAATGTGGCGAAAGGTTGGCGAGATTGGGGCGGTTCCTAGCGACCTGTGAATCTTGCCGGGCGTTTCTCGACGAAGTGGGCGACGCCTTCTTTGAAATCCTGCGTGGCGAAACTCTTTTGCATCTCGGCGTCGCCGATCGCGATGGCGCCGGTCAGGTCTTGGAACAACGCCTTCCAGATTTGCGCTTTCATCACCGCCATCGAGCGCGGCGAGACGGTGGTTGCGAGTTCCTTCGCATAGGCCAACACGGCGGGCAGGAAATTCTCTTGCGGGAACGTGCGGTTGACGAGGCCGATGCGGGCGGCTTCGTCGGCTGAGAATTTGCGGGCGGAGAACAAGATGTCCAGCGCGTTCGCGGTTCCGGTGACGCGCGGGAGCAGCCACGAGATGCCGTGCTCCGCAATGAGGCCGCGTTGCGCGAACGCCGTCGTGAACTTCGCGTCGGATGCGGCGAAGCGCATGTCGCAATAGAGCGTGAAGACGAGGCCGATACCGGCGCAGGGTCCGTTGATCGCGGCGATGACGGGTTTGCTGATCGACATTAGATAGCCGAAGCGGCCGGTGTAGTGCTCGCTGACGTCGGGACCCAGGGTCGAGCGCGGAATATCGATGCTGTTGTCGGCGCGGGCTAGTTCGCGCTGATCCCAACTTTCCGGATTGATTTTCTGCAGGCCGCCCATATCTGCGCCGGCGCAGAAGCCGCGGCCTGCGCCCGTCACCACGATGACGCGGACTTTGTCGTCGTTCGTAGCGTCAACGATGGCGCGCTTGACGCTCGCCTGCATCGCAGCCGTCCAGGCGTTCAACTTGTCGGGCCGATTCAACGTGACGAGAGCGATGCCGTCTTTCACGTCGTAGAGAATGTCTTCGTAGTGGGACATGGGGGCTTCCTCAAATGGCGCGGCGGGGTCAAGCTTAGGACAACGGAGGAAACGCGCAATGGCCGAGACGTATCGCGAGATCAAATTCGAACGGGTGGAGCCACAGATTGCCCGTCTGACCCTGGCGCGACCGAAGCAAATGAACGCGTACACGACGCGGCTGTGCGCGGAGATGGTGGCGGCGATCGACACCTACCTGCGCGACGACGGCTTGCGCGTTTTGATCATAACCGGCGAGGGGCGCGGGTTTTGCGCGGGCGGCGACGTGTCGGGCGCGGCCGATGCGCACGACGAGCTGATGAAGGCGCAGCTTAGCCACGCGCGCGAGATGCGCGATGGCATGCATCGCGTTATTCAGGCGCTGCACCAGCTCGACAAGCCGGTGATTGCGATGATCAACGGACCGGCGGTCGCGGGCGGACTGACGCTGGCGCTCAGTTGCGATTTCCGGATCGCGGCGGATACGGCGAAGCTTGGCGACACGTCCGGCAAATTCGGGTTGCTGCCGGATGAGGGCGGGGCGTGGCTGTTTCCGCGCGCGATGGGGCTCGACCGTGCGCTCAAGATGACAATGTTGGCCGAGGTGTACGATGCGAGGACGGCGCATGAACTCGGGCTCGTGACCGAGGTCGTTCCGGCGGCAGAGCTGGAGACGCGCACGATGGCGTTCGCGCGGGCGCTTGCGAAACGCGCGCCGCTCGCGGTCAGGCTTGCTAAAGCGATGATGATGCGCGGCCTCAGCCTCACACTCGATCAGTCGCTGGGCGACGCGGCGCTTTCGGTGATGGTGTCGAATGCGAGTGCGGACGTGCGCGAGGGCGTGAAGGCCTTCTTCGAAAAGCGCGAGCCGAAGTTCGACGGGCGCTAGCGGCGCGTTGCCGGTTGTTGCGGCTGGGGCGGCATCAGCTTCGCGCCAAGGCCTTGCAGGGCTGCGCGCCAGCCGTCGGCGCAGGCGTTGAAGTAGTCGTCGTTGTCGGCGGGAAAGCCTGCATGCGTGACGCGCAGTAAGGAGCTTGCGCCTTTCTGTTCGATCATGAACTCGGCCGTCATGCCGTTTGCGAACGGCAGCATGCCGCCCTTGGCGCGGGCGTAGTCGAAGGCAAGCGTTACGCGTTTCGGGGCTTGGAAGGATTTGATGCGCGCACCGCACACGCAATCGGGGTCGCTTTCGCGCGCGCCCCAAGCGATGACCCAAGCGCCGTCGACTTCGGTGACGACGGCCGCGGTATTGTTCCAGCGGCCGCGGATCGCTTTCGGCGAGAGCAGCAAATTGAAGAGCGCCGCCGGTGAAACCGGCAGTTCGATTTCGTGCCACTGACTGCGTGTCGACATAGGCGCTATCGGAGCGCAGGCGCGGGCGACAATCAAGACGCCAACAGCGTAAACGGCCTAGTACGCGTAAATGAGGGCGGGCGCGCCGTGCAGGGTTTCGTCGCGCGCGTGGCGGCCGCCCAGGCGCTCGGCCACGCGAACGGAACGGTCGTTGCCGCGGATAATGGCGCTGATGATGGCGCCGCGGCCGAACTTCTCGGCGCCCCAGTCCAGGGCAAGGCGCGAGGACTCGGTCGCGTAGCCTTTGCCCCAATGCTCGCGTCCGATCGTCCAACCGAGCTCGAGGCCGGGCCATTCGTAGGGCGGGTGGAAATACCCGACGCGGCCGATGAACTCGTCCGTTGCGCGATCGACGAGCGCCCACTTGCCGCAACCTTTGAGTAGCCAGTGACCCATGTGAATGGCGATGTAGTCCCACGCTTGGCGCGGTTTGGTTTCGACTTCGCCGTCCGGACGCAGGTAGCGCATTATTTCCGGGTCGCTGTGGAGCGCCGTCAGCGCCGGCACATCGTCCTCGCGGAATGCGCGCAGGACCAAGCGATCGGTGGTGAGCGTGGGAATGATCATGGTTTGCTTCCCACGCTCAATTTGATCAACCGAGCTTCGGTTCGAGTTTTTTGCAGGCGTCGATGAGGCCGCGGACGGCGTCGACGGATTTCTGCAGCATGCCGTTTTCTTCCGGCGTGAGGTTCAGCGAGATCACTTTCTCGACGCCGCCTGCGCCGATGACGCACGGGACGCCGACGTAGAGATCTTTCAGGCCGAACTCGCCCTTCAAGTAAGCAGCGCAGGGGAGGATGCGCTTTTTGTCTTTGAGATAGCTCTCGGCCATCGCGATTGCCGAGGTCGCGGGGGCATAGAAGGCCGAGCCCGTCTTCAACAGGCCCACAATCTCTGCGCCGCCATCGCGCGTGCGCTGAACGATTTGGTCGAGGCGTTCTTGCGTGAGCCAACCCAGCTTGACGAGTTCGGGGAGCGGGATGCCGGCGACCGTCGAGAAGCGGGTCAGCGGCACCATCGTGTCCCCGTGTCCGCCAAGAACGAACGCGGTCACATCTTCGACCGAGACCTTGAATTCGGCGGCTAGGAAGTGGCGGAAGCGGGCACTGTCGAGAACGCCAGCCATCCCTACAACTTTGTGGTGCGGGAGGCCGGAGAATTCGCGTAACGCCCATACCATCGCATCGAGCGGGTTCGTGATGCAGATGACGAACGCGTTTGGCGCGTGAGCCTTCAGACCCTCACCAACCGCGCGCATCACACTGAGATTAATATTAAGTAAGTCGTCGCGGCTCATACCCGGTTTGCGGGGGACGCCCGCGGTCACGATCACCACGTCGGAGCCTGCGATGTCGGCGTAGGACTGCGTACCTTTGTAGTGCACGTCGAAGCCGTCGACCGGTGCGGATTGCGCGATATCTAGCGACTTTCCTTGCGGCAGGCCTTCGACGATGTCGAACAGAACAACGTCGCCCAACTCCTTCAATCCAATGAGATGCGCGAGCGTTCCGCCGATCTGTCCGCCGCCAATGAGAGCAATCTTATTCCGAGCCATGTGAGGTCTTTCTTGGAAGTTGTGGGGGCGTTCACCTGTTCACCAACGCGACTGGTTGAGCGTTGAGATTAATGCGGGGACGCGTAGCGCATCACCCGACTCAATCGCAAGCGCACAAGCGCTGCGTGCACATGTGATTTATGCAACACTGTCAACTCAAATATTGATTCAAATGATTTTCGCATGTACGGTGCGACAACAATGTAGCAGTGCCTGCTAGTTCAAATTTTTGACGGATCGGCCCCACGTGTTTCGGGGGAAGGCGAGGCCCGGTTCCGTTGACCATGTGGAGTAAGGTTCATGCGTTTGGTCGCGCTTACTGCAGTGCTCGCTTCGACGACCATTTTGGGCGGATGTGCCGGTACGATCGCCGGCGTTTCGTTGAGTTCGATCTCCTCCTTTGCGGGCTTTGCATCGACGATCTTCACCGGGGCGGACCTCGGCGAACACGCGGTGTCGCTGGTGACAGGTAAGGACTGCCGCTTCTCGGAAGGTTTGGTGCGCGACGATCGCGACATCTGCGAGGAGCCCGGTTCTGCCGCCACGCTAAAGGATTTCCACGGCATCTTCGTCGACCGCATCGAAGCGGACGGCACTGTCGTCTATGCAGCGCCGAAATACATGCCCGTGAACTTGGGCGCCGGCGAAGGCGAAGCGACCACCGACGTCGTTTGGGCCGAAATCAAAACCGCGAAAGCCCAGGAAGAAACCGAACGTCAGCTCGCACGCGCGGACGCGCAGCAGCAGATCGACGTCGCGGCGCTCGCCACGACGACGCTGTCTTCCGAAGCGCTTGCGTTCATGCCGACGAATTCGTCAGACTTCGTGGACGGCGATACGGCGAGCCAAACGGCGCATAATCCCCGATCGGTCGTGAACGCGGCGGCGCCGAAGCCCGCGAAAGACGTGAAGCAGACCGTGCAAACGACGCCGGTCGACACCGACCAGCCCGCGCTCGACGCGACGACGTTTGCGGAAGCGACGCCGGACACGATGGGCGCCGGCGAAGGTGGCCCGCTGATCGCTGCCAGCAACGGCACGCCGGTGACGTCGAAGCTGATCAATGGCGAGCCCGTCGTCGTGTTGCGTTTGCGCCCGGTGATGAGCGCATCGACCGCGATGCCGATCGAAACGGCTGCCGCGACACCTTCGGATATGCCGCAATTCGTCGAAACGGCGGCACCTTTGATGCCGACGAAAGTCGCGACCCGCCCGTCAGTGACGCCGCGCTCGCCGCAAATGATCATTACCGATGTGCCGGTGCGGCCATCGTTCCCGGCGACCCCGACGCGCGTTGCGCAGGTCGATCCGCTGGCCGGCGAAGCAACGAAGCCACGCACGAAGCCTGCGGTCGACAAGTCCGCGGACAAGGCTGTGGTGGAGAAGCCCGCCGTGGCCGCGCTTGCGACGACGAAGCCCGCAACGGGCGCGCCGCGTAAGCCGCCAGCACCGACGGACGCGTATGAGCCGGTGGAAGACGCCGCCTACGCGGGCAGCGCACCGGTGCAGACGCCCGGCGATGTTCCGGAGCACGCGGCAACGCAAGAGCCGGCGAGCGGTACTGCCTTCTCGCAGCCCGACGCAGCGGCAGCGGCGCCATCGCCACTGATCCCGATGCAGCAGGAATAACTGCTCTTACGTTTCTTTCGATTTTGGTTTGTGTGAGCGCCCGAGATACTCGGGCGCTTGCATTTCTACGAGGCGCGATGATGTCCGCTCGAACTCGAACGCGCCGTCGCCGGCCGGATAGAGCTCAGGCGGCGGGGCGGCGGCCGAGCAGATCAGCTTCGCGTGACGCTCATAAAGCGCGTCGATCAACGTCATGAAGCGTTTCGCTTCGTTGCGTTTGTCGGGCGAGAGCTTCGGCACGCCACTCAGCACGATCGCGTGGAACGTGTCGGCGAGCGCCAGGTAGTCTTGCGGCCCTAAGGCCGCCACACACAGTTCGTCGAACGTGAAGCGCGCCGCACCGCGTGCCTGCTCGGGGATCCTGAGTTTGCGACCCAACACGTCGATTTCGTCCGGCGTTCCGTGCGCGGTGCCCGTCAGGTCGTGCCAGACCGCATCGAGCGCGCCGGTTGCGTCGGCGTTCAACGGCGTGAAATAGACGTGTGCGCGCTCAAGGTGGGCCAGACGATAGTCGATCGGGCCGTCGAGGCACATCACCTCCATCCGGCTTTCGATCAATGCGATCGCGGGCAGGAACAGCTGGCGGTTGATGCCGTTTTCGTAGAGCGCGCGCGGGTGGCGGTTCGACGTCGCGACGAGTACGAGCCCCAAATCGAACAACGCTTCGAACAGGCGCGCCAAGATCATCGCGTCGGCGATGTCGGATACCTGGAATTCATCGAAGCAGAGCAACACTGCGTTCGCGCGAATGTCGGCCGCAACGCGGGCGACCTCGTTGCCGGGATCTTCCTCGCGCCAACGCCTCATTGTCGCGTGAACGTCGGCCATGAAGTCGTGGAAGTGGACGCGGCGCTTCGGCGCAAAGGCGACGTTCTCATAAAACAAGTCCATGAGCATCGACTTGCCGCGACCGACGGGCCCGTGGATGTAGAGCCCGCGCGGCGGTACTGGCGCGCGGCCGAGGCCGAACAGCGGCTTGCGGTTTGGGGCGTAGGCGTCAAGCTTCGTCGCGAGCATCTCCAGCGCTGACGACACCCGCTCCTGCGCAGGGTCGCCGGTCAGCTTTTTCTCGGCGACGAGCGCGCGATACCGTTCGGCGGGGTGCATCGGGCGTCAGGTCTTGAGTGTGCGCAGACCGGTGTAGCGGTCGAAGACATCGTCATGCGTGACCAGCGTCAATCCCTCGTACATCGCCTGAGCCATCATGATTCGGTCGAAAGGATCGCGATGATGGTGCGGTAGTTTGCGCACGGCGGCGGCATGTTCAGGCTCCACCATCAATAGACGAAAGCGCATGTCCGCGAGAGTCCTGCGAAATCCGAGCGCCGGATCATCGGCCAGGGGTGAAGGCAACTCGAGCTTCTGTAGAGCCGCTTTGAT
>JANNEL010000578.1:0-2376 GCA_031378595.1 Alphaproteobacteria bacterium | reverse complement strand
GTGCCCGGCGGCAGACACCGTCCGCGCTCGAGGCTTAGGCATATTCGAGTTCTCAGGCAGCTTGATCACCTCCAGCGCGCGCGCACGATGTGCGAGGCGGCGCAGAAACCCACGCTCCTCAAGCGCCGTGATCAGGCGATGGATGCCCGACTTCGACCGCAGATCGAGAGCCTCTTTCATTTCATCAAACGACGGCGCCACGCCGGTTTCACGCAGACGCTCGTGAATGAACATCAGAAGTTCGTACTGCTTGCGGGTGAGCATGGGTGAAGCCCTATATCTAGGAACAGAGTCGGAACAATCACCGTTTGTTCTAGTGTTGTTCCGTCAAAGCGTCAACAGGGAAATTTGCGGCCGTTGGGCCGCCCCTAATCGAGCCGCAGGACCGTTACGATATCGCCCTGACGGCGTCCTGGGTCTCCCGCGGGTCTGACAATCAGGCCGTCCGCATGGGCCAGCAGCCGAAGCACGCTTGAATCTTGAACCGGAAAAGGCTCCGCCGAGAGCGTGCCGTCGCTCTCCGTCCGTAAGCCGCAACGGACATAGTCCTGTCGCTCGTCGTTCGGCGTAAGCGTACCCGCAAGCCGCGCGGTCAACGTCGGCGCAAGATCATTCCGGCCCAAGAGCTTCGCGATCATCGGCTTAAGGAAGAGCTGCGCGCACACGAACGCGGATACCGGATTGCCAGGTAGACCCAAGAACGGGATGGACCGGTACTTTCCGAAGATGAGCGGCTTCCCCGGGCGCATGGCGATCTTCCAAAACGAGACTTTGAGCTCGGGCGCCAGCGCTTTTTGCACCAGGTCGTGATCGCCGACGGAAGCGCCCCCCAGCGTCACAAACAAATCGGCACCGTCGCTTGCAGCGGCCTTGAAGCGAATGTCGTCGATCCGGTCGCGCGCGATCCCGAGATCCCGGATTGTGGCGCCCCACGCCAAAGCGTTGGCTCCAAGCCCTGCCGAAGTGGACGCGATGATCTGCGCAGGCCCCGGGTCACCGCCCGGCGCCACCAACTCATCGCCCGTCGCCAGAATTGCGATCCGCGGCTGACGCACGCACGGCAGAGCCGCATGATTCATCGCCGCCGCCAACGAAACGTCGCGCGCCGTCAACAGACGTCCCGCCTTGAGAAGCTTGTCGCCCTTCTTAAAGTCGAGACCGGCGCGCCGGATGTGCCGGCCGGCCGGTGCAGCGCCGTCAACGACCTGAACGCTGTCACCCTCGGCGTTAGCGTTCTCTTGAATGACGATCGTGCTCGCGCCCTTCGGCACGGGAGCACCGGTGAAGATGCGCACAGCCTCGCCCTTGGCCAAGGATCGATCGAACATTGACCCGGCGGCAATGGCGCCGACGACCTTCAACGTCGTTGGTAATGTGGCTACGTCTTGCGCGCGCACGGCATAGCCGTCCATCGCGCTGACATCGAAGGGCGGCTGCGTACGGTTCGCGGCGACGTCTACCGCAAGCACGCGGCCAGTCGCTGCGGCGAGGGACACTTGCTCCTGCCCCAAACGCTTGAGGCCATCGAGAACTTTTGCTTGCGCCTCTGCGACCGATAACATGTCTAGCCGCGATAGAGGTCTTCAGGCGCGACCTCCGCAGCGGCCGCAAGCTTCTCTTCCTCGGCTTTCGTTAGCGTCGGTGTGCGCCCGTGCAAGAAGCTGTAGATCACGCCGACCGCGACACCCGCATCTGTCGCCCAAGCGTGCGCCGTCAATCCGCGCGCCGCCATGAACCGGCGTAGCGCATCGCGCCGCGCCGCGTTATCCGATACCGATTTCCGCGGCGGTCCTTCCTCCGCGGGCGTCGAGCGATGCCTGACTAGTCGAGCCGCAGCAGCGGTTGATGGCCGGCGCACCAACCGTCCACGCGCCTGGCCCTTTTCGGGCTCCGCGCGATAAGTTCCCGACTTGCCACCTTCTTTCGACATCAACCGCACGGCTTCGATAACGATGCCGCGCTCCGCGGCCTTCAGCATGTCGTAGATGGTCAGCGCGGCGACGGCAGCAGCCGTCATTGCCTCCATCTCGACACCCGTTTGACCCGAAACCTTGACGCTCGCCAATACGCGGATGAGCGACCCTTCCTCATCCGGCTCGCAGGCGATCGTGACACCGGAAATCGGCAATGGGTGACAGAGCGGAATGAGTTCCGACGTCTTCTTTGCCGCCATGATCCCGGCGATACGCGCCGCCGCCAGCACGTCGCCCTTCGGAGCCGTACCCTCAAGTACCAGCGCGAGCGTGTCGGGCTTCATCCGTACGATCGCCTCGGCCATAGCGGTGCGCGTGGTCGTATCTTTCGTCGAGACGTCGACCATCTTTGCCTTACCGTGCTCGTCCAAGTGTGTGAGCTTGCTCATGCCGCCCCTTTGAG
>JANNEL010000572.1:0-3888 GCA_031378595.1 Alphaproteobacteria bacterium | reverse complement strand
CGCTGGCGATCACGCCGATGCGATCAGCCATGCGCTCCGCAATTTCAAGAATGTGCGTCGTCATGATGACGGTCGCACCGGCGCGAACGCGCGCGGTCAGAACGTCTTTGACCAAACGTGCGCTCCCCGCATCAAGCCCGGTCAAAGGTTCGTCGAGGATGATAAGCTGGGGTTCGTGCACCAGTGCGCCGGCCAGCGCCACCTTCTGGCGCATGCCGCGCGAAAACCCTTCGCACCGCGTATGCGCCACCTTCTCAAGACCAAGCCAGCCGATGAGATCCTTCGCGCGGGTTTCGGCGACCGCCGCTTCGACGCTCCATAGCCCGGCCACGAATTCCAAGTATTCGACCGGCGTCAGCTTGTCGTAGATCATCGGCTCATCCGACAACCAGCCCACGATGCGCTTTGCGGCCACCTGATCGAGGCGTGCATCGACTCCGAATATCGAGATCGCGCCGTCATCCGGTTGCAGCAACCCGCTGACCATCCGCAGCGTCGTCGTTTTGCCCGCACCGTTCGGCCCGAGCAGCATGTAGAACTCGCCCCGCCGCACCGAGAGGTCCAACCCCGCGACGGCGTGATGACGATCGAACGTTTTGCGAAGGCCTCGGATATCCAAGGCGAAAGAAGGCGTGTCGTTCATAAAGACCCCGAGAAGAGCCCATCGGGCCTCGGGAAAGCCTAAAGAACATAGGTTTCAAAGGTTTAAATGCGCCGTCCCGCCACCTTCCTAGGGCGGGGTCATGTTGCTATCTCTAGCGCCATGAGCATCCGCCCCTACCGCGACATCGCCCGCCGGAAAAGCCGCAAGATACGCGTGGGCAGCGTGGAGGTCGGCGGCGACGCCCCGATCACCGTGCAGTCGATGACGAACACGCTGACCTCGGACGCGAACGCGACCATCCGTCAGATCAAAGGGCTGGAAGCGGCAGGCGCCGATATCGTGCGCGTCTCCTGCCCGGACGAAGAATCGACGGCGGCCCTGAAGGCAATCGTGCGCGGCGTCCAAGTGCCGATCGTTGCCGACATCCACTTCCACTACAAACGTGCGATCGAAGCGGCAAAGGCAGGCGCCGCCTGCCTGCGCATCAATCCGGGCAACATCGGCTCGGCCGCCCGCGTACGCGAAGTCGTGCAAGCCGCGAAGGATCACGGCTGCTCCATGCGCATCGGCGTCAACGCGGGCTCGCTCGAACGGGAATTGCTCGAACGCTACGGCGAGCCCTGCCCGGAGGCGATGGTCGAAAGCGCCCTGAACCATGCGCGCATCCTGGAAGACAACGACTTTCGCGAATTCAAAATCAGCGTGAAGGCTAGCGACGCGTTCTTGGCTGTCGCCGCTTACCAAGGCCTCGCAGAAGCTTGCGACTACCCGCTGCACCTCGGCGTGACGGAGGCCGGCGGTCTCATGTCCGGCACGGTCAAATCGTCGATCGGCATCGGCTCGCTGCTGTGGGCCGGCATCGGCGACACGATCCGCGTCTCGCTTTCCGCTGACCCGGTCGAAGAAATCCGCGTCGGCTTCGATATCCTGAAATCTCTGGGCCTTCGCCACCGCGGCGTCAACGTCATCGCGTGCCCGTCCTGCGCGCGCCAAGGCTTCGACGTCATCAAGACTGTGGCCATCATCGAAGAGCGGCTGAAGCACATCACGACCCCGATGTCGCTTTCGATCATCGGCTGCGTCGTCAACGGCCCGGGCGAAGCCGCACAAACCGATCTCGGCTTCACCGGCGGCGGGGCAGGAGCCGGCATGGTCTACGTCGCAGGCAAGCCCGACCACAAAATGAGCAACGACAAGCTCGTCGACCATATCGTCGGCCTCGTGGAAAAACGCGCGGCCGAGATTGAATCGAAGCGCGAAAAGCCCGCACTCGTCCCCGCGAAGTAGCTACCGAAAGAGCCGACCTTGATCGCGTCCGCACAAATCGAGCGCATTCTCGACCGCTATTCTGAGATCGAAGCCCGCATGGCTTCCGATCCTGGGTCGGCTTTTGTCAAATTGGCGAAGGAGTACTCCGACCTCGGCCCGATCGTCGCGAAGGCAAAGCAGGTGCAGAAAATGCGCGCCGAGGTCGCGCACTTGACGCAACTGTCGACCGACCAAACCGCCGACGCCGAAATCCGCTCCATGGCGGGTGATGAGCTGGTCGATCTGAAACGCACGCTTCCTGAGGCCGAGCGCGAACTCTCGATCTTGATGCTGCCCAAGGATTCGGCGGACGCAGGCTCGGCCTTTCTCGAAGTTCGCGCCGGCACCGGCGGCGACGAAGCCGCGCTGTTTGCCGCAGATTTGCTGAACATGTACCGCCGCTACGCGCAGCTGCAGGGCTGGCAGTTCGAGGTGATGTCGGAAAGCGCCTCCGACCTCGGCGGCTACAAAGAAGTGATCTGCAACGTCATCGGCAACGGCGTCTTCGCGAAACTGAAATACGAATCGGGCGTTCATCGCGTGCAGCGCGTGCCTGCGACCGAAGCGCAAGGCCGCATCCACACGTCGGCAGCAACGGTCGCCGTCATGCCCGAAGCCGAAGACGTTGACATCGAGATCAACGACAGCGACCTGCGCATTGACGTCTATCGCGCATCCGGCGCCGGCGGTCAGCACGTCAACAAGACCGAAAGCGCGGTGCGCATCACGCACATGCCCACGGGCGTTGTCGTCGCGATGCAGGAAGAAAAATCGCAGCACAAGAACAAAGCGAAGGCGATGAAGATCCTGAAGGCCCGGATCTACGATGCCGAACGCGAGCGCAAAGACAAGGAACGCGCCGCAGACCGCAAAGAACAAGTCGGCTCAGGTGATCGCTCGGAGCGCATCCGTACCTACAATTTCCCGCAAGGCCGCTGCACCGACCATCGCATCAACTTGACGCTCTACGAGCTCGACCAGGTGATGCAGGGTCTGAACCTTGGCAAGATCATCGACGCGCTCATCAATGACGACCAAGCCAAGCGCCTCGCACAACTCGACGAAACGCCGAACTAACGCATCAGCATGTGCACTCGCGCTTCGCCTTAGCGCGCGTGACTTCGCGTGCGAAGCGTTGCTGTGTATGATTTCGGTCGTCCGTTTGCAGGTGCCCCCACATCTCGTCCGGATCGGCACCCATGCCGACGAGCGTCTGGATCGTCAAATCCCAGTAACTCCCGTACTTGACCATGACCCCTGCGTTGAGCCGCTGGTACATAGGCCCGATCATCGCGCGGCCCGCGGCACCCATACGGCATAGGCCGGTCAAGCCGGCGACATAGGTGTTGTTCCAGTTGTCGCGGTAAGCGTCCTTCAGGCGCACGGCCTCATCCATCAACCAGAGAAGCGTCGGCGCCGCATCGGCTCCGAACTCACTCAAACGCACCAGCGCCGGATAGGCCCAAACCCTGAGCCGCTCTTGGCGTGCGAGCCAGTCGAGATCGGCTCGATGTTTCAAGACAGTGGCGGCCGGAAGCTCACGCACGACCCCGGCGATGTAACCGGCTTCGTCACGCCACGCCGGATAAGGCTTGCCGTCATCCGTATCGGCAATGCTGGCGAGGCGCAGAAACATCGAAGCCGCGATCGCTTCGAAATAGTCGTCACCGGCATCGCCCGCATAGCGCACCGCCGCCCACGCACCGCGCGGCACGCTGAAGCGCGTATCGGTCAGCACCGATCGGACAAGCGGAAGTTCCTCTGCGGTTATCTTTTCCTTGCGCGAGAGGCCGTCGAGGAAGTCGGCCGCAAGTTTGGCCGCGCTGTCGCTGACCGGCCCGACACTTGCGATCCCCTTGGTCAAAACCTGCCGCGTCGCTTCTTCCGACGCCCCGTCGCGCAACGCGAGATCGAGGCCGAGCTTGCCCGTCAAAAAGCCGCTCCAATCCGGCTCGCTCTCATACGGCGTCTCAAGG
>JANNEL010000538.1:0-1761 GCA_031378595.1 Alphaproteobacteria bacterium | reverse complement strand
GGGGAAGGAACAAGATGATCGGGGTACACACTCCTGCGGTCGCGATCACAAGGCCGCCGACAGACATTAAGATACGGCCGAAATAGACTCCAGTCGGTTCGAGAGGAGGGGGCGCTTTCATCGAGGCGGCAACTGGGAGCGTCCTGCTGCGCCTTCGCGGTAAAACGTGTTGAACGTGTCGAAGGGATAGATTTTACCGTCGGGTTCGACGAAGTGGACGCAGCTTCGCTTCACGCCGCCGAGGTCGAAGTTGAAACGGTCCATAAACTGTACGATGACGACGCGGAACGTGTGTTCGTAGGCGATGTCTTGCGGGACCGCGGCTTCGGGCAGGCAACAAAGGACGGCGGCCAGCTTCTCCGACGTGTCGGCGGCGGCGGTCGAGAGCGACAAGAGGTCGAACATGCGGCGGCGCAGTTCGGGGAAGTTTTCGAATGTGACGGTGTTGGGGGCTGCTTCAACCAGGATGTCGCGCGGGATCATGGCGGTGACGGGCGCCACTGTCTTGCCGTTCCTCAGGCCATAGCCGATCGAGATCGCATCGGGGTTGCACGGCAGCGGGATCATGTCTTCGAGGGCGAAGACGCCCGCCTTCGCAACTTCGCGCCGCACATCGGAGAGCAGAACGCGGTGTGCCTTTGGATCGAAGCCGTCGTTACGGCCGGCGTCTTGCACCGGCTGTAGCGTTACGCCGCGCACGCAGCGCCACTCGAGGGCGTGGCGGATGATCTCGGCGACCTCGTCGTCGTTGACGCCTTTCTTCAGTGTCACGACCAGCGTGGTCGAGATGTTGTGTTTCTCCAGCGCCTCGAGCGCTTGTTGCCGCACGCTGCGCAAATCCGCGCCCCGTAGGTTTATTAAGGCGTCGCGCTTGAGCGAGTCGAACTGCAGATAGACCTCGAAGCGCGGCATGTAGGTCGCCAGGCGCGCCGCGAATTCCGGCTCGCGCGCGATGCGGATGCCGTTCGTGTTGATCATCAGATGACGGATCGGGCGGCGCTTGGCTGCATCCAAGATATTGAAGAACTGCGGATGGATCGTGGGCTCGCCGCCGGAGATTTGCACGAGATCGGGTTCGCCTTCGCTTTCCACCAGCGTGTCGAGCATGCGTTCGATCGTGGCCAGATCGCGGTGGCCGGTGCGTTTGATCGACGAGTCCGCAAAGCAGACGGGGCAGGTTAGGTTGCAAGCCTCGTTCACCTCGAGGATTGCCAGGCACGAGTGCTGCTCGTGATCGGGGCAGAGGCCGCAATCATAAGGACAGCCGCGTTCGGTCGTCGTTTGGGGCGCGAGCGGGCGATCGCCAGGTTTTAGATAGTCCTTGCAGCTCTTCCAGTAGGTCGCGTCGGTCGAGATCCGCGTCTTCTGCACGCCGTGTTCGGTGCAGCGCTTTTGGTAGAAGACGTCCTCGCCCTCGATCAGGATCTTCGCTGGCACGAGTTTCAGGCAGGTCTCGCAGAGGCTCGTCGTTTGCGCGTGGAATAGATACGGCGCCGACTTGCGGATCGGGGTCGCGGTTGTGCTGGCGAGGTCGAGGGGTTGGTTCATGTCGCCGAGGGTACAGAAAGAAAGGTCTCACGCGAAGGCGCGAAGAAATGTTCTTACATTTTCGCGTTCTTCGCGGCTTCGCGTGAGGCTTCTTTCTTCCCTGCGATCATGACGACTCCGTAGACAATCAGGCCCAGGCACAGCACGTGGAAATGGTTGAAGGGGCCGATCAGGGTCGGGTAGGGCTTTAGGAATTCCCAGAAGAAGCGCTGC
>JANNEL010000524.1:0-2157 GCA_031378595.1 Alphaproteobacteria bacterium | reverse complement strand
CCGCACCGCTGCCTGTCGCCAGATCGAGCCCAGTCGGAAACTTGTTACGCAGATCCGTGTACTTCCACGCTTCCACGCGCCGGTGCGGCAGGCCATCGCGCGTAACGCGGTTCAGCGCCTCCGCGCGCAACGGCTGCAGCCAAGACGCGCCGGGCAAATCGCCACGCACCTTCGCGAACAGCGCGACCAGCGCGCTCTCGGGCGAACGTTCAGCCGTGGTCTCAAGCGCCGCCATCAAGCCGCCCTAATGATCTCGTCATAGCCACGCGCCTCAAGTTCGCGTGCAAGCTCCGGCCCGCCGGACTTCGCGATGCGCCCAGCCGCAAGCACGTGCACCTTGTCTGGCACGATATAGTCGAGCAAACGCTGATAGTGCGTGATCACGAGAAAGCTACGCTCCGGCGCGCGCAACGCATTGACGCCGTGCGCCACCAGCTTCAGTGCATCTATATCGAGCCCGGAGTCGGTCTCGTCGAGCACCGCGAGCCGCGGGCGCAGCATCGCCATCTGCAGCACTTCGTTCCGCTTTTTCTCGCCGCCCGAAAACCCGACATTCACGGCGCGCTTCACCATCTCGTCAGACATCTGAAGCTTTTCGCGCTCTTCCTTGAGCCGCTTCAGGAACGTCACAGCGTCGAGCTCAGGTTCACACCGCGCCTTCAATTGCGCGTTCAACGCGGTGCGCATGAAGTTGATCGTGGTGACGCCCGGAATCTCGACCGGATACTGCATCGCCAAAAAGATGCCCGCGGCAGCACGCTCGTCAGCTTTGAGTTCAAGCAGGTTCTGCCCGCGAAACGTCACGCTGCCTTGCGTCACCTCGTACCCGTCGCGCCCTGCAAGCACATACGACAGCGTCGACTTGCCGGAGCCGTTCGGCCCCATGAACGCAAGCACCTCGCCCTCGCCGAGCGCGAGTCTCAGCCCCATCAAAATCTTCTTGCCGTCGACCGTGACGTGCAGGTAGTTGACTTCAAGCATCATCCCAATTGCCTCTGTACGGACCAATCTCACGCCCCTTGCGGCGGAATAGATTGCCGATGAACCATGCAGCCGCCGAACCGATACCGACGATCAGCGCCACGACGAGCAGCGTCGACGCGATAATCGCAATCAAGGCCAGCACCGCGATCGCAACCGCCAGAAACCCGGCCGCTGCAATCCAGCCGCGCCAACCTTGCGGCCGGAACTGCGTCCAATTGATGGTGACGCGCGGCATGTCACGAGGATCGCTCATCCCACACTCCCTTCCAAACTCACGCCGATCAGCTTTTGAGCCTCAACGGCAAATTCCATCGGCAACTTTTGCAGCACCTCGCGGCAGAACCCGTTGACGATCAACGTCACCGCCTCTTCCGCCGGAATGCCGCGCTGCAGACAGTAAAATAGTTGGTCTTCACTGATTTTCGATGTCGTCGCTTCGTGCTCGAACTGTGCCGTCGGATTGCGCGCCTCGATATAGGGCACCGTATGCGCACCGCACTTCGCGCCGATCAAAAGCGAATCGCACTGCGTGTAATTACGCGCATTCTCCGCCTTGCCATGCGCGCTCACCAGCCCGCGATACGTGTTCTGCGCTTGGCCCGCGGAGATCCCCTTCGAAATGATGCGCGACCGCGTGTTGCGCCCAAGATGCACCATCTTCGTGCCCGTATCGGCCTGCTGATGGTGGTTCGCGATCGCGATCGAAAAGAACTCGCCGACCGACTCGTCGCCGCGCAGAATGCAGCTCGGATATTTCCAGGTAATCGCGGAACCCGTCTCCACCTGCGTCCAGCTAATCTTGGATCGCGCGCCACGGCAGTCACCACGCTTCGTCACGAAGTTATAGATGCCCCCTTTGCCGTTCTCGTCGCCCGGATACCAGTTCTGCACCGTCGAATACTTGATCTCCGCATCGTCCAGCGCGATCAGTTCCACCACTGCCGCATGCAGCTGGTTCTCATCCCGCATCGGCGCCGTGCAGCCTTCGAGATAGGAAACGTATGAACCCTTGTCCGCGATGATCAGCGTCCGTTCGAACTGGCCCGTCTCCGCCTCGTTGATGCGAAAATAGGTCGAGAGCTCCATCGGGCAACGCACACCCGGCGGCACGTAAACGAACGAGCCATCGCTGAACACGGCCGAGTTCAACGTCGCGAAGAAATTGTCCGTCAC
>JANNEL010000512.1:0-1666 GCA_031378595.1 Alphaproteobacteria bacterium | reverse complement strand
CGAGGCCGCCTCGACCTCCCGCTCCAGCGCCGCCTCGTTGACCTCTTCCCCACCCGCCTTGGCCGCCAGCATGTGCACCAGCGTCTTCGGCCGCGGCAAACTACCCGCATGAGTGGTGAGAATTCGCGCCATCGCCGGGCTCCTTTTTAAGGGCGCTTGATGCGCCAGGGCCCCGTCAATAGAACGTCCCTCCATGGACATCAAACGCAGCGTCATCGACGCGATCGGCAACACGCCGCTGATCCGTCTCAAGCGGCTTTCCGACATCACCGGATGTGAAATCCTGGGTAAGGCGGAGTTCATGAACCCCGGCCAATCAGTCAAAGACCGCGCTGCGCTCGGCATCATTCGCGAAGCCGAAGGCAGCGGCAAGCTGAAGCCCGGCGGCACCATCGTGGAAGGAACCGCAGGCAATACAGGCATCGGCCTTGCGATGGTCGGCCGCGCGCTTGGCTATCGTTCCGTGATCGTGATCCCGGACACCCAGTCCCAAGAAAAGAAAGACACGCTCCGCCATATGGGCGCCGAACTCATCGAAGTGCCGGCCGTCCCCTACAAAGACCCGAACAACTACGTGAAATATTCCGGACGCCTCGCCGACGAACTGAACGCGAAGGAACCGAACGGCGCGATTTGGGCGAACCAATTCGACAACGTCGCGAACCGCCAGATCCACATCGAAACCACCGGCCCCGAAATCTGGAATCAGACGGACGGCAAGGTCGCGGGCTTCGTCTCCGCAATCGGCACCGGCGGCACGCTCGCCGGTGTCGCTGCGGCCCTTCGTGCGCGCAACCCCAACGTCAAGATCGCGCTCGCCGACCCGCCGGGCGCTGCTCTCTTCAACTATTACAAGCACGGCGAACTGAAAGCCGAAGGCTCGTCCATCACCGAAGGCATCGGCCAAGGCCGCGTCACCGCGAACCTCGAAGGCTTCAAACCGGATGAAGCATTCCAAATTCCCGATTCCGAAGCGGTCCCGTTTTGCTTTGAACTTTTGCATGACGAGGGCCTCTGCCTCGGCACGTCGTCGGGCGTGAACGTCGCCGGCGCGTATCATCTGGCCCGCGCACTCGGCCGCGGCAACATCATCGTCACAATCCTGTGCGACTACGGCACGCGCTACGCCTCGAAACTCTACAACCCCGCCTTCTTGCGTTCGAAAGGCTTATCCGTCCCCGAATGGCTGGAGCCGAAAAAATGAGCCCTCTCGTCACCACCCAATGGCTCGCCGATCACCTGCGCGCGCCCGACGTGCGCATCATCGACGCGTCCTGGTATCTGCCCGACATGAAGCGCGACGCGAAGGCTGAGTACGCTGAAGGACATATCCCAGGCGCGGTGTTCTTCGACCTCGACGATATTTCAGATACCGGCTCGCCGTACCCGCACATGCTGCCGCCGCCGGAAAAATTCGCCTCGCGCATGAAGAAGCTCGGCCTCGGCGACGGCCACCGCATCGTGACATACGACGGCGCTGGGCTGTTCTCCGCCGCCCGCGCGTGGTGGATGTTTCGCGCCATGGGACATGAAGAGGTCTTCGTGCTCGATGGCGGCTTCCCTAAGTGGCGCGCCGAAGGGCGTCCAATCGACGACATGCCGCCGGTGCCGCAAGCCCGCCACTTCACGCCGCGCCCAAACCATTTGATCCTGCGCGACGCGAACC
>JANNEL010000488.1:0-1968 GCA_031378595.1 Alphaproteobacteria bacterium | reverse complement strand
AGTTCGCTCGCGATGCGCAGCAGAATGGCTTCGACGTTCGCTTCGAGAGCCGCCGCACGGCGCATGAGGTCCCAGAGCGTGCTGTCTTCAGTTTCGTGGTCCGCGTCGCGAAAGGCGTAGTTGCAGAGCTTCCAGAGCGCGAAGAACTCGCCGTAGAGCCGGTAGAACTCCGCGACGCTGGCCAGGCTGTTTTCACGGCGGCGCTGGCGCAGCGCCCATTCGGAGCTGAGCTTGTTGCCGACGAGCCAAGCCAGGCCCACGGCAACAACCGGTCCGATCAACGCTTTGACGATCTCAAATCCGATGGCGTCGAACATGGGCGCTCTCCGGGCGAAGAATCGTTTGCCGTCGCAGCCTAATGCGCTGAACCGGGAACGCCACCAACGACGGGGTTTGAACCCGCATCCCTCGTACCGCTCGACCGGCTAGCCAAGTGTCTTACCTGCACGCAGCTGTCGAGGCTGCGCTTTAAGACGACGCTGATGACGTATCGAGACTAGCTGGCGTGACGACCGGCTACAACAGATCGCCGCCACACGCGCTCGCCGTCGTGCCGTGGGCTTTGAAGGCTTTGATGACGTTGCGGCCGGTTGTCCAGCGATGCACTTCATCCGGCCCGTCGACCAGGCGTTGGCTTCTGATGTGCGTGTACCACGCTGCCAGCGGCAGATCGCGGCTGTAGCCCAGTGCGCCGTGTAGCTGGATCGCGGTGTCGACGACTTTGTGGACCATGTTCGCGAGGTAGACTTTCGCGAT
Organism: Alphaproteobacteria bacterium; assembly: GCA_031378595.1. GTDB lineage: Bacteria > Pseudomonadota > Alphaproteobacteria > Micropepsales > Micropepsaceae > SZUA-430. The sequence goes on along the minus strand of JANNEL010000488.1, from coordinate 1,212 downwards.
GCCGTTTTCTTGGCGCAGGTCCATCTTGTGTTCGGCCTTGTACGCGATGTGCATGAGCATCAGCCGCGCGATGTAGAGTTCGCTGGCACAGTCCGCGAGCATGAATTGCACCGCCTGACGCTCGTCGAGTTTCTTGCCGAAGGTGGACCGCTTCGTCACGTGCTCTGTCGCCATATCGAGCGCGCGTTGGGCCATCGAGACGTTGTGCATGCCGTGGCGCAGACGTCCGTACGCCAGACGGTGCTGGCCCATCGCGAAGCCTTTGCCTTCGCCGCCGAGCAGGTTTTCGGCGGGCACTTCGAGATCCGTGATCTCGATCTCCGCGTGGCCGCCGCCCAGGATGTGCGACAGCGGGCCTTCGATCGCCATCGTCTGGATGTTGCGCTTGATCTTGTAACCCGGGTTCGGGAGTTCGACGAGGAAGGTCGAGTATTGCTGATGACGTGGCGCGTCGGGGTCGGTCTTGGCCATGACGAGCGCGATGTCGGCGACGCTGGCCGCGCTCGAGAACCACTTCTCGCCGTTCAGCACGTAGCGGTCGTTGCCTTTCTTCTCCGCGCGCGTTTGCATGCCCGTGGCGTCGGCGCCGGCCGCTTTCTCCGTCATCGAGTAGCAGATGCGCTTTTCGCCGTTCAGCAGCGGTTTTAGAAACTTTTCCTTTTGATGCGGCGTGCCGTGCTCAAGGAGCGTGAGCATCGTGGCGTCGTCTGGGCCTTGCGTGTTCATCGACAGCGCGCCGAGGTAGCTTTCGCCCAGTTCCATTTGAACCAGCGCGTTCGCAAGCGGCCCAAGCCCCATGCCGCCGTGTTCCTTTGGAATGAAGGGACACCAGAGTCCTTGTGCGCGGGCTTTCGTGCGAAGTTCGCCAAGCACCTTTTTATAGTCTTCGCCATCGATCAGGCGCTTCTCCGCCGGCACGCATTCGTCGTGGACCCATTTGCGGATGCGCTCGCGTAGCGCCTTGGCTTCAGCCGGAATTTGGAAGTCGATCGCCATCTTGGTTTCTCCATATGAATAACGGCGGCCGAGCCTAGCATGGGGTTTTGGAAATGCGCCCTCCCCTGCCCCCAGCGGCCCGGTTTACCCCGCGTCAACGCATGGCGACGCGGTGACGGACGCGTTAGAGTTGCCGCGCATGTCCGGCACCTCCTCACGTCCCATGACCGTCGGCGCGCTCGTCGAGCGTGCGCGTGGCGTCAATCTCGTCTGCAA
>JANNEL010000454.1:0-8350 GCA_031378595.1 Alphaproteobacteria bacterium | reverse complement strand
TGTCGCTGAACCACTTCTTCACGTCGGCAAGGCTCGCCCCGTTCAGGTCTTCCATCGAGCCGATGGTCGAGTGATGGTAAGGGTGTCCAACAGGATAAAGGTTGTCGCTCACCAGATATTCGACGAGCCCGTAAGGCTGGTTGTCGCCCTGGCGCTTTTCGTTCTGAACGACGCCGCGCTGGTTATCGAGCTTCTCCTGCGTCACCGCGCCGAGCAGATGCCCCATGCGGTCGCTTTCGAGGAACAGCGCCCGCTCCAACGCGCCGGTCGGCACCGTCTGGAAATAGTTCGTACGGTCGAGCCACGTCGTCCCGTTGAAGTCCGTCGCCCCCACCTGCTGCAGCGGCTCGAAATAGTCGCCGGGCGAATTCTCAGAGCCGTTGAACATCAAATGCTCGAACAAATGCGCAAACCCGGTCTTGCCCTGCGGCTCATGCTTCGAGCCGACGCCGTACCAGACCGACACCGCCACGACCGGCGCCTTGCGGTCCGTGTGCACGATCACGCGCAAGCCGTTCGCCAGCGTGAATTTCTCGTGCGGAATATTGACGAGCTTCGCGAGCTCCGACGCGGGCGCGGGTGCCGCAAGAGCCACGGCCGGAGCCGCAATCGCAAGCGCCAACGACGCAACAGCAGTTCTGAACATAGGGTCTCCCAACCTCTGAATCGGCCGCGACCATACAAGCCCGCACGCGTCCCGCGAACCACACATTTTTGGGAGAACCGTGCTCGCCTCTCGGGCGAGTCCCTTGACGGCAGCGTCAGCCCTCAAGCCGCATTTTTTACGCGCAGTGCCAAATGAATCTCCCCCGTCAGGCGAGAGGAGTTGTACAGTACCCCATCGCAAATCATGCGCCTCAAGGTGATCACATGCCGAACGCCGGCATCACGGGCTGGGGAAAATGTCTCCCACCCGCCATCCTATCGAACGACGATATCGCGACCTTCCTCGACACGTCGGACGATTGGATCACGACGCGCACCGGTATTAAGCAGCGCCGCATCGCGCACTGCTCGCTGACCGACATGGCCGAAGTAGCTGCCAAGCGCGCACTCGCTTGCGCCGGGATCGAGGGCAAGGACCTCGACCTCATCGTCATGGGCACGACGACCCACGACGAGCAGTGCCCGAACCAAGCCTCCGGCGTCCAACGCCGGATCGCGGGCGCCGAAGGTTGCGGCGCCATGGACGTCAACACGGCCTGCACCAGCTTCCTCTATGGCCTCTCGACCGCGACCGCGATGATCAAATCGGGTGTGATCAAGAATGCGCTCGTCCTCGGCGGCGAGCTCATTTCACCCTTTATGGATTGGGACGACCGCAACGTCGCCGTCCTATTCGGTGACGGCTGTGCGGCCGTCGTCGTGCAAGCGACCGACAAAGACGAAGGCGTGCAGGTGGAAAGACTCGGCTGTTACGGCGAGTCGCGCGCAATCCTGCAGATCCACGGTATGGGCGGCAACTACGCGCACCAAAAGCGTTTGCTCGGCACCACCGAATGGCAATTCGAAGGCCAGGAGATCTTCAAAAAGGCCGTCGGCGGCATGAGCATGGCCAGCGAAGACGTGCTCCGCCGCGCCGGAAAAACCGCAGCCGACATCGACCTGTGCGTACCGCACCAAGCGAACCTCCGGATCATCGAGTTCGTCGCAAGAAGGCGGGCGTGCCCATGGACCGCGTCTACGTAAGCGTCGAGCGCTACGGCAACATGTCGGCCGCAACCGTCCCCGTAGCTCTGTGCGAAGCGCTCGAAGACGGCCGCGTCAAACCCGGAAGCCTGCTGCTGATGCCGGCCTTCGGTGGCGGCTTAACGTTCTGCGCGCATCTTGTCAGATGGGGCCAGCGCGTCACGCCGGTCGCAAAATCCGACGCAGAGCTACCCCCGCTCAACGAAACCGCGCTCGACATCGTCACCCGCTATCGCAAATCCAAACACGCGGGCCTGGGCGCATAACCCCAACCAAGCGAACATATCCGCCATGACCACGACCTCCATCGACACCGTCATCGTCGGCGCCGGTTTCGCCGGCCTCTACATGCTTCACCGCATGCGAAACCAGAACCTGGGCGCCATCGTCTTCGAGGCAGGCGCCGACATCGGCGGCACCTGGTTTTGGAACCGCTACCCCGGCGCGCGCGTCGACATCGAGAGCCAGGAATACTGCTACTCGTTCTCCTCAAGCCTCGACGACGAATGGCGCTGGAGCGAACGCTACGCGCCGCAGCCGGAAATCTTGCGCTACCTCGAACATGTCGCGAAGAAGTTCGACCTGAAGCGCGACATCCGCTTCTCGACACGCGTCACGGCCGCGCACTGGAACGACCAAACGAAGCGCTGGCTCGTCACCACCGACAAGGGCGACAAAGTTACCGCCCGTGCGCTCATCATGGCGACGGGCTGTTTGTCGATCCCCAAGGACCCCGACTTCCCGGGCGTCGCCGACTTTGCCGGCAAGTCCTATTCCACCAGCCGCTGGCCACATGAACCGGTGGACTTCACGGGCCAGAACGTCGCCGTCATCGGCACCGGCTCGTCCGCCGTGCAGTCGATCCCCGTCATCGCGAAACAAGCGAAACACCTCACCGTCTTCCAACGCACGCCGAACTATTCCGTCCCCGCGCACAACGGCCCAAGCGACCCCGCAATCGAAGAACTATGGAAGCTGAACCGCGCCCGCTTCCGCGCTCAGGCGCTCGCAAACAGCTCGGGCGTCCGCCAGATCGACCCGCAAGACCGCCTCCTGCTCGAAACCCCGCCGGACGAACGCGAAAAAATCTTCGAAGATCGTTGGCAGCGCGGCGGCTTTGCCGTGCTCGGCGGTTTCGCCGACACCGGCATCAGCGAAGAAGCAAACGCGGTCGCCGCCGATTTCGTCGCCCGCAAGATTCGCAGCGTCGTCAAAGACCCGAAAGTTGCCGACCTCCTCACGCCGAAGACCCACCCGATCGGCACCAAGCGGCTGTGCGTCGACATGGGCTACTACGAAACCTACAACCGACCGAACGTCGCGCTCGTCGACATCTCGAAGGCGCCGATCGAACGCATCACAAAAACGGGCGTCCGCACGGCGAACGCCGACTACCCGTTCGACACGATTGTCTACGCGATCGGCTTCGACGCCATGACCGGCGCCCTTGCCAAAATCGATATCGCGGGAAAAAACGGTCTCAAACTGAAAGACAAATGGGCGCACGGCCCCAAGACATATCTGGGCCTGACGATCGCAGGCTTCCCGAACCTGTTCACGATCACCGGTCCCGGCAGCCCGAGTGTCCTCTCTAACATGCCGCCCACGATCGAACACCACGTGGATTGGATCGCGCGCGCCATCGCCGACCTCGACGCGCGCAAAGCACAAACGCTGGAAGCAACCGAAGCCGCTGAAGACGCCTGGGTCGCGCACGTCAACGAAGTCGCGTCCATGACACTCGTTCACCGCGCGAACTCCTGGTACATGGGCGCGAACGTGCCCGGCAAACCGCGCGTCTTCCTTCCCTACATCGGCGGCGTCCCCGCCTATCGCCAGAAGTGCGCTGAAGTCGCAGCGAACGGTTATGAGGGCTTTGTGCTGGGTTGACGCAGCGCACCATGTCCCCCGCTGCCTTGTTGACGAACCGCGAAGCCGCTAGGCTGCCGGTGCTGTGCGAAACTCGTACGGCGAGGGGAAGCAAACTGGAGAGAACGAATGAATAGAGTTGTGGTTTTACTGATCGTGCTCGCGCTCGCTGGCGGCGGAGCCTATTGGTACATGAACAAAAACAAGATGGCGGCAACCGATGCGCCTGCGCTAACCGATCCGGCGGCAATGCCGGCCGATCCGGCAGCGGCACCGGCTGACCCGGCTGCGGCTCCGGCCGATCCGGCCGCAGCACCGGCCGATCCGGCCGCGGCGCCCGCCGATCCGGCCGCAACGCCTGCGGAACCAGTGGCACCGCCACCGGCACCACCGCCGCCGAGCGATCCGACACAACAGTAGTCGTCGCTTCGATCGAGAGTTCATGCGGCCGGCCTCAAACACCGGCCGTATGCTTTTGTCTGAGCATAAGCACGGCATGGCGTTAACCGCCGCGCCTAAGTAGCATGGCCGCGAACCGACCACTGCAAGGCATATGGCCGACAACGCGTTGCCCCGAAAACTGGCCACAATCGTCGCGCTCGACGTCGCAGGCTATTCTGCGCGCACCGAAGCCGACGAGGCGAAGACAGCCGCCGAGGTCGCAGCGCTCAGGACGGTGATCGAAGCGATCGCCGCCCGTTACGGCGGACGCGTGTTCAACACGGCAGGCGACGGCTTCATGCTAGAATTCACGTCGAGCCTAGCTGCAGTCGAAGCTGCCCTTGAGCTCGCCGGAACCTGCGAACCGAAAGTGCGCGTCGGCGTGCACCTCGGCGATGTCGTCATACAGCCGAACGGCGACCTGCTGGGTCATGGCGTCAACGTCGCCGCCCGCCTCATGGCCAAGAGCGATCCCGGCGGCGCGCTGGTATCGGGGGCCGTGCGGCAGACGATCCGCGGACCGATAGCCGAGCGTTTGACCTCGCGCGGCCATATCCATCTCGACAAGATGGCCGAAACCATCGAAGCCTTTGCCATCGGTGCCGCAACCGGCGAAGCGGCTATGGCCCCCATTGGCGCTAATCGGCGCCGAATTGGTTTCGCAAACGTCGCGCTGCCAAAGCTGCAGGCAAGGACTTGGACGCTAATTGCCGCGCTCGGTGTTGCAGCCGTCGTTGTGATCGCCGCGGTCGCGATGCTCACGTCCCGGGTCGGCGACATCGCACCCAGCGACAAATCCATCGCCATCCTGCCGTTCGAGAACCGCTCGCAAGGCCAAGCCGATTCCGAGTACGGCGATTGGCTGTCGGAATTGATCAGCAGCCTTCTGGGAAAGGCCAGCGGACTCAAGGTCATCTCCCAAACCTCGGCGTCGGTCTTCAAAGATAAACGCGTCGCGATGCCCGACATCGGCAAGCAACTCGGCGTCGCGTTGGTGCTTGAAGGCAGCTTGCGCAGCGAGGGCGAAGACATTCAAATCAGTGCGCAGCTTTACAACGCCGCGACCGAGACCCAGCTGTGGAGCGAAGTTTACGAACGCAAAACCGACAACGCGCTCGGCGTACAAAGCGAAGTCGCCGCCAAAGTGGCTGCGGGCATTGCAGAGGCGCTGAAGGTGACGATCGCCCAAGCCGAGCGCCAGGCGCTCACCCCCACGACAAAACCGGAAGCCTACGAAGCTTACCGCGACGCATTGAAACTCTACCGCACCTCGGCCGAACCGAACGTCCGACAAGCCCAACAGTTGCTGAACAAAGCGGTCGAACTCGACGCGAACTTCGCCGCGGCATGGGCCCTGCTCGCGCGCGTCCATTCGTTTCTCTACTTCAATCGCACCGACGCCACTGAAGGCCGCCGCGCCGCCGCGGAACAGGCACTGGCGCACGCGCTACGTCTCAAACCGGATCTGGCCGAAGTCATGCTCGCGGACGCCTATTTCGAATACTGGGTGAAGCGCGACTTCGAAGGGGCGCGCCAAAGGTTCGAAAAGCTTAGCGAAAAATGGCCGAGCAATGCCGACGTTCTGACGGCGCTCGCCAGCATCACCCGTCGCCAGGGAAAATGGGATGTCAGCAAAATCTATTTCAAACGCGCCGTCGAGATCGACCCGCTGCACGCGGGCCGGCGCCTGAAGGCCGCGGAAGTGTCCTTCGCAACACGCGACTTCGAAGGCGCGCTGAACCAACTCGATGCCGCGCTGCACTATTGGGCGAAGGCCCCCGACAGTCTTCCCTTCATCGCGGTCAAGGCGTTGGTCTATCAAGCGCAGGACCGCTTGGATGAAGCAGCCAAGCTTCTTGAAGGCCTTCATCCAGAGCCCGACGGCGACCTCGTCTCGCCGATCGTGGCTCAAGCGATGCTCCGCCGCAGCCCCAACGATGCGATCCGCCTCTTGGAGGACTTGTTGAAGCGCGACGAAGCCGAAGGCTCCGTCGGCCGCACATCGATCGACCTGAATCTATATTTGGGTCAACTGCGCCGCCTTACCGGCGACGCGAAAGGCGCCAAGCTCAACGACCGCGAAGCGCTCGACGAACTCAATGTCGAAGTGGCGAAACAACCGGACAGCGCCGACATCCATTCCTATTTGGCGCAAGCCTATTGCGGCCTCGGCGACCGCGCCCAAGCGACAAAACACGCGGCTCTCGCCGTCAAAGCCGTGCCGCTCGAAAAGGACGCCCTCAGCGGCGCCTACTACCTCGACATCCAAGCCCGCGTCTGGGCGAGGTTGGGCGACCGCAACGCCGCAATCCCCGCGATCGAAGCTCTGATGAAACACCCCGCCCCCAATCCCCTCACGCCCGCATTGCTGCGCCTCGACCCCGACTTCGACAAGCTACGCACGGACGCGAGGTTCAACGCATTGCTGACCGAAGCTCGTTGATTATGCCCCCGCAAGGGGGAGGCGGGACACCTTTGCAAAATCGACGAACGATGATATACAACGGAACTCATGTATATCACAGGTGCCGCATGAACGTCGCAAAATGGGGCAATAGCCTCGCCGTCCGCCTGCCGCAAGCTGTGGTCGAAGCGCTCGGCCTGAAGGAAGGCGACGAGATTGAAATCCACGTCCTGGACACGCGCACGCTCGAAGTCGCCAAACGCCCCGCGCCGAAGGACCTGCTGAAGCGGCTCCACCGCCTGCGCGGCCGCCTGCCCGTCGGGTTCAAATTCGACCGGCTGGAAGCAAATGAGCGGGGCTAGAACCGCCTTCATCGACACAAACGTCATCGTCTACTTGCTATCCGCCGACCGCGCGAAAGCCGAGCGTGCCGAAAAGCTGATCGCCGCAGGCGGCATTGTGAGCGTTCAAGTACTGAACGAATTCGTAGCCGTCGGCCGTCGCAAAGCAGGCCTCGACTGGCCCGACATCCGCGAAGTGCTGACAGCGGTCCGCGCCAACTGCACCGTCGCCGCGCTGACGACCGAAGTCCACGAACGCGCGCTCACCATCGCAGAAACGACAAACCTCCACATCTACGACGCCACCATTCTCGCCGCTGCCGCCGTGAACAACTGCAAGATTGTCTATTCCGAAGACCTAAGCCACAACCAAACCATCGACGGCGTTCGCATCACAAACCCGTTCAAGATACCGTAGCGTTGAAATTTCACTGACGCGCCTGGCCTGGGAGCGCCGGCGCCTCGCCCCTCTTTGCAGCGTTAGAGCGCCAAATTACGGTGACAGTGCCGGATTGCAGCATGAATGCGTGTAGACAGCTCGCGAGGTTGGCGTAGTCTAGCGACCGACCCCATCATGAACGCGTCCCACGAACTTCCCGTCATCGACATCGCACCGCTGCTCGTCGGCGCGGCCGGCGATCGCGGGCGCGTGGCGTGCATGATCGAATCCGCCTGCCGCGATACCGGGTTCTTCTACGTCACGGGGCACGGCGTTGCGCCGAACACGATCGCCCGGCTCGACACCACAGCGCGCGCCTTCTTCACACTGCCCGAAGACGAGAAGATGAAGATCGCGATGGCGCGCGGCGGACGCGCGTGGCGCGGCTTCTTCCCGGTCGGCGGCGAACTCACGTCCGGCAAGCCGGACCTGAAGGAAGGTGTCTATTTCGGAACCGAACTCGATGCCACCGACTCGCGGGTGAGGGCGGGCGTTCCTATGCACGGCGCGAACCTGTGGCCGGACGCGATGCCCGCCCTCAAACCGGCGGTGCGCGCGTTCATGGACGAGACGACGCGCGCGGCGCATGCGGTGATGCGCGGCATCGCACTCAGCCTCTCGTTGGACGCCGAGTACTTCGCGCGCACTTACACCGCCGATCCGACGGTGCTGTTTCGCATGTTCCACTACCCGCCGGCAAAGCACGGCAACGGCGAGGAATGGGGCGTCGGCGAACACACCGACTACGGCCTGCTGACGTTGCTCGCCCAAGACGACTGCGGCGGGTTGCAAGTGAAGGCGCGCGAAGGCTGGATCGAAGCGCCGCCCATCCCGGGCACACTTGTATGCAACATCGGCGATATGCTCGACCGCTTGACCGGCGGTGTCTATCGCTCAACGCCACATCGCGTGCGCAACGTCTCGAGACGTGAGCGCGTATCGTTTCCGCTATTCTTCGACCCAGCCTTCGCCGCCGTCATCGAACCATTGCCGGCACACAGCGCCCACGCGCGCGACGACAGCAACGAACGCTGGGATCAAGCCAACGTGCACGCCCTTGAAGGAACATACGGCGACTACTTGCTCAGCAAGGTCGGAAAAGTATTCCCCGACCTTGGCCGTAATCTGCTGTGAGGCAGAGTTTGCGCCATGTCCCCGAATTTTGCA
>JANNEL010000440.1:0-2692 GCA_031378595.1 Alphaproteobacteria bacterium | reverse complement strand
ACGCCGCCGAGGTGATCTCGGCCGCCTTCAAAGGCAAAACCCGCGTCCAACAACACAAGATGGTGTACGACGCCCTCCAAGGCCGAATGGGGGGCGAACTCCACGCCCTGGCCCTGCAAACCTCGACCCCGGCTTAAAGCGCGAGAGGCGTTTCTTGACGCCCTTTGGGCCCGACCTTATGTCTTTGCCGAACAAGGGAACTAACGAATGTCCGCCACCGACCGCATCAAAGCCGACATCGCCTCAAACGACATCGTGCTCTTCATGAAGGGCACGCCCGCGGTGCCGCAATGCGGCTTCTCGGCGACCATCGTGCACATCCTCGACCACGTCGGCGTGAAGTACAAAGGCGTGAACGTGCTGGCCGATGCCGAAATCCGCCAAGGCATCAAAGATTTCTCGAACTGGCCGACGATCCCGCAGCTCTACGTGAAGGGCGAATTCGTCGGCGGCTGCGACATCATCAAAGAGATGTTCGAGAGCGGCGAACTGCGCCCGTTCCTGGAAGAACAAGGCATCAAGCTCGAAGCCGCGTGAGCCTCTCGCTCAAGGACATCGAAGCCGCCGCCGAACGCATCCGCGGCCGTGCCGTGCGCACGCCATTGCTCGAAGCGCACGCGGCAAGCAAGGCAACCGGCGGGCGCGTCTTCGTCAAGGCCGAGGTGCTCCAGCGCACCGGATCGTTCAAATTTCGCGGCGCCATGAGCCGCATGACGTTGCTCGATGCTGACGAGCGCAAGCGCGGCGTCGTTGCCTACTCCTCCGGCAATCACGCGCAAGCGGTCGCCTGCGCCGCCCGAGACCTCGGGTCGAGCGCCGTGATCGTCATGCCGGCGGATGCACCGAAGCTGAAAATCGAAAACACAAAGGGCCACGGCGCCGAGGTCGTGCTCTACGACCGCTTCACGCAAGACCGCGTCGCGATCGGCAAGAAAATTGCGGGCGAGCGCGGGCTGACGCTGGTCCCGCCGTTCGATGATTTTCGCATCATGGCCGGCCAAGGCACGGCGGGGCTAGAGATCGCGCAAGACGCGAAGGCGGGTGGCCTCATATTCGACGCGGTGCTCGTGCCCTGCTCCGGCGGTGGACTAACGGCGGGCGTTGCAAGCGCACTCGCGGAGCTATCACCGCAAACACAGGTCTACGGCATCGAGCCCGCGCATTTCGACGATACCGCCCGTTCGCTCGCCGCTGGAAAGCGTGTCGCCAACACGGGAACCGCACCGTCGATCTGCGACGCACTGATGACGGAAATGCCCGGCGAACTCACGTTCCCGATCATGCAGCGCTTGGTGAAAGCGTTGAGCATCACGGACGACGAAGCGCTGCGCGCCATGGCGCACGCATACTACGAACTGAAACTGGTCGCCGAACCCGGCGGTGCCGCAGCGCTCGCCGCACTTCTCTCGAACAAGATCGACGCGCGCGGCAAGACGATCGCCGTCATCCTCTCAGGCGGCAACGTTGACGCCGACCTCTTCCGCCGCGCATTGGCGATCTAGGATCGCGCCATCACGCTGGCAGCGAATGCCTGCGCATCGCGCGAGACCACGTCTTTGAAGTCGAAGACGAACACACGCCCGGCCTTCAGCACAACGACCGTACCGTCCGCTCTGCCCGTTGCCTTCGGATAAAGGTCCGCGGCGAACGCCCGCTCGCCCAGACCACCAAGCGGCGTCACGCGACCGCTCGCGGCGGCCTCAGAGTGAAGCTTCATGAAATAGGCCGCAGCATCCGGCATATCGAGCACCGGCAATTCGTCTTGGCCCCAAACAGTCAGCTTGATTTCGGCCGGGTACCCCGCCGTCGCCCACAGACAATAGGGAGCCGTCTCCTCGCCTATCTCAGATGGCGCCACGTCGACCGTCGATCCGCCCAGAACGCGGTGGACCTCGTCAGCCGTCGCGAGATCGCAAGGATTGACGGCGGCGCCTGTCAGCACCGCCGCAAAAAACAGAGACGTAATCATGGCGGCTCTCCCGAAGGTGAGCCGGCAGACTACCGCGAATAGAACTCGACGACCAGGTTCGGTTCCATCTTCACGGGATACGGCACGTCCGAGAGCTTCGGCGTGCGGGTGAACTTCGCGGTCAGCTTGCCGTGATCGACCTCGAGATAGTCCGGCACGTCGCGCTCCGGCAGCTGAACCGCAACCGCGACCAACTCCATCTCGCGCGCCTTATCGCGCACGGAGATCACATCGCCTTCCTTGACGACATAGCTCGGGATGTTCACCCGGCGGCCATTCACGTTGATGTGGCCGTGGTTCACGAACTGGCGCGACGCAAACACGGTCGGCACGAACTTCGCGCGGTAGACGACCGCGTCGAGACGGCGCTCGAGCAAGCCGATCATGTTCTCGCCCGTATCGCCGCGCCGGCGCTGAGCCTCGGCGTAAATCTTGCGGAACTGCCGCTCGGTGATGTTGCCGTAATAGCCCTTGAGCGTCTGCTTGGCCTTCAGCTGAACGCCGTAGTCGGAGATCTTCTGCTTGCGGCGCTGCCCGTGTTGACCCGGGCCGTACTCGCGCTTGTTCTGCGGACTCTTCGGGCGGCCCCACAGGTTGTCGCCGATACGCCGGTCAATTTTGTATTTGGAACTCTGTCGCTTCGTCATTCGCAATTTCCCTATAGATTCAAAGTGTTAAGCTTAGGAAATGCTGCCCTCCTCTGCCCTGGTAGTCTGGGCCGAC
>JANNEL010000435.1:0-11498 GCA_031378595.1 Alphaproteobacteria bacterium | reverse complement strand
TGTTCATGGACATCTCATCCGAGATGATCCACGGGCTGTTGCCGGTGTTTCTGACGACAGTGCTGGGTGCGAGCGTATTCGCCGTCGGACTCATCGAGGGGATTGCGGAGTTCACCGCATCGGTCGTGAAGGTGTTCTCCGGCTGGCTCAGCGACCGGTTGGGCAAGCGCAAGCTGCTGGCGGTGATCGGTTATGCGATGGCGGCGCTCACGAAGCCTGTGTTTCCGCTGGCGGCGACGCCTGTTGAGGTTCTCGCCGCGCGGTTTGCGGATCGCGTGGGAAAAGGCATTCGCGGCGCGCCGCGCGATGCGCTTGTCGCCGACGTGACGCCGCCGGCGTTGCGCGGCGCGGCGTACGGTTTACGGCAGTCGTTGGACACGATCGGCGCGTTCGCCGGGCCGCTGATCGCAATCGGCTTGATGCTGCTACTCGCGGGCGACATGCGGGCGGTGTTTTGGTGGGCGGTCATTCCGGCGGCGATTGCGGTTGGACTGCTTGTACTTGGCGTCGAGGATGCGCCGGTGAGCAAAACTGGAGCGAAGGCGCCGATGCAGCTTGCGGATCTGCGGCAGATGGGGCGCGGGTTCTGCGGCGTGGTCGCGATCGGCGCGGTGTTTTCGCTCGCGCGATTCAGCGAGGCGTTTTTGATCTTGCGGGGGAGCGACGTTGGAATATCGGCGGTCTATGTGCCGCTGGTGCTGGTGGCGATGAATGTCGCCTATGCCGCGATTGCGGCGCCCGCGGGTGCGTTGTCGGATAGGTTTGGGCGCGAGCGGTTGCTGGCGTTCAGCCTGGTTATTCTTGTTGCGTCCGATGCCGTGCTTGCGCTGGTGCCGAACGTCATCGGTCTCATGGCCGGTGCGATGTTGTGGGGCGTGCATATGGGCTTCAGTCAGGGGTTGCTGGCGGCGCTCGTTGCCGACACGGCGCGCGAAGACCTGCGCGGAACTGCGTTCGGCGTGTTCAATCTGGTCACTGGCTTGGCGCTGCTGGCCGCCAGCATTGTCGCTGGATCGTTGTGGAATTGGATCGGGCCCGAGGCGACATTCGGCGCGGGTGCCCTGTTTGCGACGGTCTGCTTGGCCGGGCTCACTATGGTCAAGGCTCGTTAACCTGGCGTCAGACTTGCTTGATAGGCTCGCAGTAAGACCCCATCTGTATTATGGTGGTCCGCATGGATAACAAGCGCTCGATGCCCGTCATTGCCGAGAAGTTTGCGGTTTGCGACCCCGTGTGGTCGGACCTGCGCGAGGAGGCTATTCGCGCGGCGGCATCGGAGCCCGCGCTCGCGAGCTTCGTACACGCGACGATCCTCAATCACGAACGTTTGGAAGATGCGCTGACCTATCACTTGGCGCAGAAGCTGGGCAACGACGACGTCGGTGCGATGCAGGTGCGGCAGGTGTTCGATCAAGCGTTCGCCGACGCGCCGCATATCGGCGACGAAGTGCGCGCGGATCTTTCGGCCGTTTACGAGCGCGATCCGTCGGTGACGACGTATCTGCAGCCGTTCCTGTTCTTCAAAGGCTTCTTGGCTATTCAATCCTACCGCGTGATGCATTGGCTCTACGCGAAGGGCCGCATCACGCTTGCGCAACATTTCCAAAGCCGGGTGTCTGAGGTCTTTGCCGTCGACGTGAATCCGGCGGCGCAGATCGGGCGCGGCGTGATGATCGATCACGGCACCGGCGTCGTGATCGGCGAAACGGCGGTCATCGAAGACGACGTGTCGATGCTGCATGGTGTGACGCTGGGCGGCACGGGTAAGGAAACCGGCGACCGGCATCCGAAGGTTCGCCGCGGGGTGATGATCGGCGCGAACGCCACCATTCTTGGCAATATCGAAATCGGTGCGAACAGCCGGGTCGGTGCGGGTAGCGTTGTGCTGGCCGATGTGCCGGAGCATTGCACGGTCGCGGGTGTGCCTGCGCGCGTCGTCGGGTGCGCGGGTTGCGAGCAGCCCAGCCACGAAATGAACCAGATCATCCAAGACGTGCCGCTGGATTATCAGATTTAGCGTCGTAAGCAGGCGCCGTGGCGAGTCTGTAAGAGCAACACGAAGATCTCGAAGGTTGCACGAAGTTCTCGAAGGTGCTTGTGGCGCTGAGATGCCGTCGTGCGGCGCTATGGGCCACATCGCATTCATCCGGATGCGGTGTGACCGCGGGAGGGAATGCGGCAGGACCGGGTTTGACAAGACGGACATGGAGTAATACTTTTCTTGTAAAGTGGTATTACCAAGGTGCTCCAATGTCGACGATCATCACAAGTAAGGGTCAGGTCACGATTCCTAAGAAGGTGCGAGAGTACTTGGGCGTGCAGCCCGGCTCGGCGGTCGATTTCGAGCTCTCTGCAGACGGTCGTGTCGTCGTTCGCGGCGCGGCGACAGGCACAGCGAAGCCTAAAAGCAGGTTTGCCAAGGTGCGAGGCAGTGCGACGGTCAAGCTGTCGACTGACGAGATCATGGCGATGACGCGCGGACGCCAGCGCAAGTGATCTTGGTAGATTCGAACGTCGTTCTAGACCTAGTTACGAACGATACGCGGTGGGCGGATTGGTCTCAGGGGCAGCTCGAAGCTGCTGCTGCACGCGATCAGTTGGCGATCAACGGCGTTGTTTATGCAGAGCTTTCTGTGGCATTTGCCCGAGTCGAACAGCTCGATGCCGCGATTGAAGCGATGGGCTTGGACCTGCTGGATACGCCGCGCGCGGCTCTCTTCTTGGCAGGGGTAGTCTTCAAGAAATATCGCGCACGCAAGGGCCTGAGGACGAGTGTGTTGCCCGACTTCTTCGTCGGTGCTCACGCGGCAGTGCTAGGGGCGCCGCTTATTACGCGCGACGTCGCGCGCTTCAAAACGAACTTTCCCGGCCTAACGCTGATTTCGCCGTGACAACAAAAAGGGCCGCTCGTGCGAGCGGCCCTTCCGTGAGATGGGCTAAGCAATTGAGCCCGGATCTTGCGATCGGAAAATCAGGCGGTCCCCAGAGGTTGCTCCAGCGTCCGCGTGACCTTCAGGCTCTTCATTAGCACCAAGATCTCACTCGACATTGGATCACCTCCTTTCGTTGATGGAACACGAGGAGGTCAGATTTTCATGAGTCTCGAGTCGCGTCGAGAAAAAAATTCGATTAACCCAACCGGTCGCGGAGCGCGTACCAGGTCAGCGCCAAAGCCAGCAATGGCTTGCGAAATAGCGCGCCGCCGGGCAGGGCTGGGATTTTCAAGCTGTCGTAAACGTCGAAGCGCGCGGCTTGGCCTTGGATTGCTTCGGCGATCAACTTTCCGGCCAGTGTTGCGATCGCGACACCCTGGCCCGAGTAACCTTGAGCGAAGTAGGCGTTGGGCTGGAGCCGGCCGAGGTGGGGCAGGCGGGGCATTGTGATTGCGAGCCTGCCGCCCCAGGCGTGATCGATCGCGACACCCTTCAGCTGCGGGAAAACGCGTTCGATATTCGGGCGAACGATGTCCGCGACGTTCTCCAAATCGTGGCCGCCATAGGATTCGCCGCCGCCGAAGAGCAAGCGGCCGTCGGCGGTGAGGCGGTAATAATCGAGTACGAATTTTGTGTCGGCGACGGCTGCGCCCGAAGGGATCAGCGCCTTTGCGCGCGCGTCACCCAAGAGCTCGGTCGTCGCGATGTAGTTCGAAATCGGCATGATCGTGCGCGCGAGCTCGCGGTTCAGGTCGCCCAGGTATGCGTTGCACGCATACACCACGAACTTCGCGGAAATGCTGCCGCTGGCGGTCTCGATCGTTGTCTTGGCGCCGTGTTCGACTTTCAGCGCCGGCGAATGCTCCAGTATTTCGGCTCCGGCACCGTCTGCAGCGCGCGCGAGGCCGAGCGCGTAGTTCAAGGGGTGCAAGTGGAAGCTTGCACTGTCCAACATGCCTCCCTTGTAGTTGTGGCAGGCGACGATTTCGGGCACCTGCGCTTTAGGCACGTACCGCGCGGTCGAATAGTTGTAGCGGGCCTCCAAGAATTCGACATATGATTCGAGATCGCGGGCGTGGCTGTCTCGAACCGCTGCTGTGAAGTGACCGGGCCGCTCGTCGCATTCGATTGCGTTCGATGCGATGAGAGCGCGGACCAACGACCTTGCTTCGATGGCGAGGTTCCACAGCGAACGTGCGTGCGCTTCACCATAACGTCGCTCGAGTTCGTCTTGATCGACGCGTTGGCCGGTGATGACCTGACCGCCGTTGCGGCCGGAGGCGCCGAAGCCTGCGGTTTCGGCTTCGAGCACGACGACTTTCATTCCCGCTTTCGCGAGATGTAGCGCGCACGAGAGGCCGGTGTAGCCTGCACCGATAACGCACACGTCAGCATCACGCGTGCCGTTCAATTGCGAACGCGCACGTTGCCCTATCGCGGTCGCCAGGTAATATGAGTCGCTTCGCGAAGCAGTCATGCGATCTCCTCAAGACCAGTTTCGCGAAAACATCAAGAGGGGGCGCGCTCTTGCCAAGCGCGCGAGAACTGTGCGTAGTCGCAAAACGATGATGGAAAAAACCGGTGCAGTGATCGATGCACATGCGTCGCATTGGGCTTCTCTGTATCCCGATGCGCCGGACGCTATTCGTGCGCGCATCAAAAGCGTCGTCGCGAATTCGACGATCATCGCACAAGTCGAACTGCCGGAATCGCAAGCCATGCCGAACGGCGAGCGCGCCGACACGCTGACTGCGATGGCGGAAGGCGACGGTGACGTTCGCCACATGGTGTTGTTGCTGACCGAGCGGAAATCGGCGTCGGGTTGCGTGCTCACCGCGTTTCCGTTTGCGGCCGGTGCGATCGCGCACGCGGTCACGATCGATCAAGTCGCATCGTCGGGCTCGGGCGCGGAAGGGCAAATTCGTGGGCGCACGGAAGACGGCGCCGAGATTTCTTTCTTCGATCCGTTGTTCTTCAAGAACGGTGGCGAGTATCAGGTGGGCGAGAGCTATCAGTTTGCGCTCTCCGCATTTGCGTATTCGTTGAAGCCGTTCGGCCTGAGAGTCGTGCAAGGCGACGACACGTTCGTGCTGCCGGACGTGCTGAAACCATCGCGTTCCGGCGCCAGCGACGATTACGAGTTCCGCGCGACGGTGCAGCATGTTTATCCGATGCGGCTCGACACTGGGACGGTATATCGCATGCGGGTGACGGTCGCCCGGACCGGACAGAGCATGGTGGACGTGGCGCTTTATGCCGCCGAACATGTGTTGCCCGCGGGTTACCGGCCTAAGCCTGGGGACGAAATTAGCGGCCGCTTGTGGTTGCAGGGCTACCTGGTCGAAGATTAAATCCTTCGAACGATTGGAGCCCGTAGCACGTGGACAAGACAGAAATCCTGCGCGTCGAGAAGTATTTGCGGTCGCTGTTCCGCTTGGACACAATCCGCGTCGAAGCGCGTCCCAACAAGACCGACTCCGTCGAAGTCGTGGTCGGTGACGAGTTCATCGGCGTGATCTTCAAAGACACCGAAGACGGCGAGACGACCTACCACTTCGAGATGGCGATCCTGGAGATGGATCTGCCGCCCGCGTCGGCCGTTGTGAAGAAGTAGACTACTTCACCCGGAAGCTTTCGATCTTCGCCATGATCTTGGCGTCTATCTCTTTCCATTGGGCGAGATAGGCGCGCTTGTATTTGTAGGTGAGGCCAACGCCGCCCTTAAGGCGCGTAACGCGCATACAGCTTGTGCCGAAGTTCACGGTCGCGGATGCGTCGCAGCGCATCACGAACATGGAGCCGTCCTTGAGCGTGGCGGTCAGCCACTCGGTGTTTTCGTAACCGGTGCCGGGATCGAACTTGTACGTGGTGAGGCCGTGCGGGCCGGGGATGCCATCGGGCGTGCTTGAGTACGGCTTGATGCCGCGTTCGAATTTGTCTTGATAGGTCAGTCTGGCGCGATCGACGGCCAGCACGATTTGGACGACGCGTCCGTTCCAGGCGTTCGAGTTGAACTCCTTGGCGTCCGCTTGCGTCCAGCCCGTCAGGCCCGGCAGTAGTGCGTGCATCGGTACGTCGTCGGCATCGCCATCGCTGCGCGAACGGCGCAGCTTCGTGTAGTTCGCGGGGATGCGGAAGACCGTGTTGTCGATGCGGATGTCGGCGGTGCTTGCCGACGCGGTCGGCCACGTCGTGTTGCCTTGCAGGTCGTCGACGGTCGGTCCCGTGAACAGGATGTAGAAGCCGCCGGCGATCAGGCCCGCGACCACGAGAAAGATTGCGGGCAGGATCCAACTCGAATGAGCGTGGACTTCTCCCCCGAGGGCGGCGTCGGCGTCGCGTTGGTCCAATTTCATGCGGGCACTATTCGTCGCGAGTGGTTTCCGGATTCTTGGAATCGAATCTGGCGTTGCATTCTCTCACCGGGTCCGTGACTGATCTGCAACAGTTTCTTTCTGAGCGTGCCGTGCCGCGCGGAGCGCCGCAATAGGCGAGTGGCGCCTTTGTTGTTGCAAAGCGGGACAGGCGGTCCCGGAAATCGGCGGTTGGCATGGGTACTGCGTTGCGTGGGGCGGAAGCCAATTCTGGGGTACCACATGTTTGTCGATGCCGGCTTTACCCTCATCCTCGCGCTCGTGATCGGGTTCGTTATCTCTGGGATCATGTCCAACCTGTTCCAGCTGATGCTGAACGGGGCTTCGTTGCTGCATTTCCCGGTGACCTCGGACCTGCGGCGTTTGGCGGTGGTTGGGGTGATGCTTTTGTCCGGGCCGCACATCCTGGTAAGGGCCGCGGACCGTTCCCTTCGGGGTGGCGATTGGCCTTTTTCCTACACCGCTGTCTGCTTTGGCTTGGGCGTCTTTTGGTCGTTTGTGCTTGGGTACGTCGCGCTATTGGTCTTCATCTGAACGTTTACGAATTGGTGACGGTAGCGTCATTTCGGTACTTGAAACGACTGTTTGAAACCCCTACTTCAGTTCGCATGTGCAGCATGCGTCTGCAAGAAGGGATTTCCAATGCTGAACCGCATCACCAATGGCCTGGTCGTCGCCCTGATGGGGTTGGTGCTGGCGCTCTTTGAGTTTGGCTTTGTGAAGCCGGGCGATGCGTTGTTCATCGCCGCGGCAATCGTTGCGGTGTTCACCGGTCAACAGCTGATCCAGCGCGAACAGATGGGTCTCGCGCAAGCGGCGACGACGATGTTCACCAGCCCCAAGTCTTGGCGCAGCCGCTCGTCCTTTGCGGCCTACTTCGCGTGCCTAGCGCTCGGCGCTCTCGTGACGGTGCAGGCGGTCCTCTTCGCCTAAAGCACGGTTAGCATCGCGGCCACGAGTGGGTGGCGCACGATATCTTTGTCCTCCAGCCTAATCACGGCGATGTCTTCGAGCGTGCTCAAGCGATCGGCGACTTGGGCAAGCCCGCTCATGCCGGGCAAGAGATCCGTTTGATCGGGATCGCCCGTCATTACCATCGTCGATTGCCAGCCCAACCGCGTGAGCAGCATCTTCAATTGGCCGTACGTGCAGTTCTGCGCCTCGTCGATGACGATGAAGGCGTTGTTGAGCGTGCGGCCACGCATATAGGCGATTGGCGCGATTTCGATAATGCCTTCGGCGAGATACGCTTTCAGGCGTTTGTTGCCGAGCCGGTCGGAGAGCGCGTCGTAGAGCGGACGCAGATACGGCGCGAGCTTGTCTTCGAGCCCACCGGGCAGGAACCCTAAGTTTTCGCCTGCTTCTACTGCAGGGCGCGATAGCATGATGCGCGAGGCTTTGCCGTCTTCCAGTGCTTCAACCGCCTTGGCGATCGCGAGATACGTCTTGCCGGTGCCGGCGGGGCCGGCCGCGACCACGAGGTTACGTTTGTCGATTGCTTCCAAAAGCCGGCGCTGATTGTCGGAACAGGGCTTTACGTGGCGGACATAGGCGCGCTCGCCGTTTCCTTGGTCGCGATCGAGTGGCGTCCAACCTTCCCGCTTCGGGAATAGTGCACGGACTTTTCCTTTATCCTGATAATCGTCGCGCATGCGGCGGCGGGCGGCACGTTTACCCATGGGCTAAACTCCCCTCGTACGCGGACGCCAAGCGCGAGGATCGCGCGGGCCATCCAAACCAACAAAAATCGAGAAGTTCGTGTGACAGAGGTGTCGGATGCGAGGCACGCCGGGCTTGCTAGGGCGCGGCGCCTGCAACGGTCCAAACGTGATCCCAAAACGGGCACTAGGACGCAAAGTGACTCCTGATACGAATCACACGGCTGAACTTAGCGTACCGAGTTTCTAGCTCATCTTGGGTAAACGAAAGCTGACTGCTTTGCGGGTGTTGCGCGAAAGACTCAAACCCGGTCACCAGCCCAAGCGGGTGGCGCGGAATAGGGCAGGTGCGATCGCCGTGACGTAAAGTGCAATCACACTCATCTGAATCGGCTGAGCAAACGAGCGGCTGACGCCCGCGGCCTCGGCTACATCGCCCGTCACCTTCAGCAGCACGAAGAGCACGGCGAGGCCCGCAACGGTCGCGATAATCGCCACGACCCAGTTGCCGTGGCGTTGGTAGTTTACCCAACGCTCCTCGATCAGTCTGCCGGCCCACCAGAAAAAGAGGAACGCACAGAGCGCCAAGATCCCAGCGGGCAGCGTGCCGCCGTGCGGCCAGACGACCGCCATGATTGGCGCGATGAGCGCAAGTCCGATGAGTTGCGCTGCGGGATGCGCCTCTGTGATTGCGCGTTCCGCGGTCAGACCCTTGAAGATGAAGATGCAAGCGACGCCGAGCAGCGCGCCCCCCAACACATCCTCCACATCGTGCACGCCAAGATAGAGGCGCGAGAAGCAAACACCCGCTGCGATGATCGCTGCCGCGATCCACGCCCAAGTGCGCTTAATTTCCATGGCGAGCCAGAACCACATCGCGACCGCGATTTGTGCATGACCGGAAGGGAAGCCAAACGAGTCGCCCACGCGGCCGTCGAGCGCGAACGCGAGGGGCGGGCGCGGGTCCATGAACAGCTCCTTCAGGAACGTGTTCGAAAGGCCGACAATGCCGATGAGAAACGCGAGCCGCGTGAACAGCGCCTTGTCCCACAACCAATAACCGAGCGGCAGCAAGACGAGGAAAAACTCGGTGTAACCGGCCAGCGTGAACGCATTGAAGATTTGCGTGGCCGTGTCCGAGCGGAGCGGCAGCACCCAGGAGATGTCGTGGAGAAAGCTTTCCATTCAACCGGCGTACAGCACAGCGCCGGGTTTCGCCAAGCGAGCGTATGCGATTCACAGCCCTATCTGTGTCGCAGACAGCACATGAATTTGGAGCCGATCTCGCCGTTTTCCGCAGGTTGCGGGCGCACTTACCAGCGCACGCCTTCGAACTCGTTGAACTGCATCTGACTGCCGTCGGCGGCCGTGAGGATGCCGGCGTGGACCCCGCCGAAATCGTACGTCGCGCCCGATCCGTGCAGCACGTATGTCTGCCCGGTGTCGAGTTGCAGCAGCCAATCGCCCGACGCAAGCGCAGGCGTCGAGCCCGAGGCAATCGCCTGCATCCAACCGGCGCTGCCCGCGGCCGTGTCTATCTGAAGGTAGTCGGTGCCGGCGCCGCCATACGCGGTGTCGCTGCCCGCTGTGAGGCCGAAGTGGATGATGTCGTTGCCGTCGCCGCCCGACATCACGTTCGCGCCCGAGTTGCCGTAGAACGTGTCGTTGAACGACGAACCGGTCGCATTTTCGAAGCCCGAGACCGTGTCGCCCGACGCGTCGCCGCCGGAGACGGTGTTCGCAGTGAGATTGACGGTGACGCCTGCGGACGAGCCCGCGTACGAGAGCGTGTCGATGCCAGCGTCGCCGGTCATTGTGTCGTTGCCTGCGCCACCCACGATCGTGTCGTTGCCCGCGCCGCCATAGAGCTTGTCGTTGCCCGCGCCGCCATAGATCGTGTCGTCGCCGGCGCTGCCGGCGATCGTGTCGTTGCCGTTGCCGCCGTCGATCTTCACAATGCCGGTTAGCGTCGTGGAAGAGAAGTTGAGAGTGTCGGCCGACGTGGCGCCCTGAACCGACACGTTGGCAAATCCGCCGCTGCTGATCTCTTCGATGCCGCTGGTGGGGCCGAAGCCGGATTTGAGGCCGATCGCAGTATTTGCGCCCATCGCGACGATGCGGTCGGTGCCGGATGCGCCATTGTCCTGATATGTGTCGAAGCCGTCGCCAGTTGTATAGCGATAGGTGTCGCTGCCGGCGCCACCGTTCAACGTGTCGTTGCCTGCGCCGCCAACGATGACGTCATCGCCCGCGTTGCCGTTGATCGTGTCGTTGCCGGCCAAGCCGTTGATCAGGTCCATGGTGGCGGTGCCGTTGATCGTGTCGTTGCCACTCGTTCCGTTGATCGTTTCCAAAGCGTCGGTCACGGCGACCGTCAGGCTCTTGATGACGCTGAGACCGCCCGCGTCAGTCGCGGTGATATTCAGAGTCACACTCGGCACGGTCTCGTAGTCGAGGGCGACGCCGGTCTTGAGCTTCAGCTGACCGCCGACGACCTCAAAGCGGCTGTCGGAGACCGTGTAGGTGTGCGTGCTGGCGGCATCCGGATCGGCCGTCGTGAGATTGCCGATCACCGCACCAGCCGCATTCTCGGCGACGGTCGCGTTCGAGAGCGTGATGTTCGTCGGCGCTTCGTTGACGTTGCCGACGCCGATGGCGAAGTTCTTGCTGTAGGAGAGGCCACCGGCATCCGTCGCCGTGACCTGAACCGTGACGCTCGGTGTCGCTTCGTAGTCGAGGGCGACGCCGCTCTTGAGCTTGAGTTGTCCGCCGACGACTTCGAAGCGGCTGTCGGAGACGCTGTACGTGTGAGTGCTGGCGGCATCCGGATCGGCCGTCGTGAGATTGCCGACGACCGCGCCGGCGGCGTTCTCCGCAACAGACGCGTTCGAGAGCGTGATGTTCGTCGGTGCCTCGTTGACGTTGCCGACGCCGATGGCGAAGTTTTTGCTGTAGGAGAGGCCCCCCGCGTCCGTCGCCGTGACCTGAACCGTGACGCTCGGTGTCGCTTCGTAATCGAGGGCGACGCCGGTCTTGAGCTTCAGCTGCCCGCTGACGACCTCGAAGCGGCTGTCAGAAACCGTGTAGCTGTGGCTGTCGCCGGCGTCAGGGTCGACAGTGGACAACGTGCCGATGATGGCGCCGGCCGCGTTCTCGTTCACCGTCGCGTTCGAAAGAGCGATATCGGTCGGGTTTTCGTTCACGTTCGCGACGTTGACCGTGAGGTTCTTGCTGTACGACAAACCGCCAGCGTCGGTTGCGGTGACTTGTACCGTGACCGTTGGTGTGGCTTCGCGATCGAGCGCCACGCCGGCCTTCAGCTTCAGCTGCCCGCTGACGACCTCGAAGCGGCTGTCGGAGACCGTATAGCCGTGGCTGTCGCCGGCGTCCGGGTCGACAGTGGACAACGTGCCGATCACGGCGCCGGCTGCGTTCTCGGCGACGGTCGTGTTCGAAAGCGCGATATCGGTCGGGTTTTCGTTCACGTTGGCGACGTTGACCGTGAGGTTCTTGTTGAACGACAAGCCGCCAAC
>JANNEL010000363.1:0-1657 GCA_031378595.1 Alphaproteobacteria bacterium | reverse complement strand
CTTCGACACTGTGTAGGACAGAAATTGCGGCGTCAGATTGATCACCTGCTGATCGATGATATTGACGATCCCGCCGTTGACGCCTGCAGGCAGTTGCTTGGCGAACCCTTGCGACAGCACGAGCGGCGCCCGCAAATTCGTATTGAGATGCTTGTCCAAAGTCGCGCGCGTCGCCGTCTCAACGCGGTCGTCTTCGAACACCGAAGCGCTGTTCACCAACGCCGTCAGGTGTCCGAGCGCAGCCGCCGCCCGCGGCACGATCGTCGCCACCTCGGCTTCGTTCGAGAGTTCGCCGTCGACGAGCACAGCGCGACGCCCGAGCCTCTTCACCTCGTTCGCAACCGCCTCCGCGTCGGCCTTGCTGGAGCGATAGTGAATGGCAACGTCATACCCGTCGCCCGCTAGCTTCAGAGCGATTGCCCGCCCAAGCCGCTTCGCCGCACCCGTAACAAGTACCGCGCTCATGGCTTCACCGGCGTCTGTTTGCCGTAGGTTTTGAACTTCTCGATCACTCGCGCCATCTCACGTCCCGACAAAATCCGCGGCCGCCCGATCTGCAGAGCCCGCGCGTACTGCGCAGCCAGTGCCTCGAGTGCTGCAGCACGATCATACGCCTGCCGCACGCTCTCGCCCAAGGCGATAGACCCGTGATTGGCGAGCAGACAGGCTGTCCGCGGCCCCAAAGCCTTAATGGCGAACCGCGCCAGGTCCTCGCTGCCGTAAGTCGCGTACGGCGCGCAGGCGATCTTCTCGCCCCCGAACTCCGCCACCATGTAGTGGAACGCCGGAATACCGCGATGCAGGCACGACAGCGCCGTCGCATTCAGAGAATGCGTGTGCACGATCGCGCCCACATCGGGCCTGGCCTTATAGATCGCCAAGTGCACCCGCCACTCGCTCGAGGCTACGCGTTGTCCCGGCGCCACCCGCCCATCGGCACGAACCTCCACAATGTCCGCGCCGCGCATCTCTGTGTAGGGAATCCCCGTCGGCGTGACCAGCATCCCGCCATCGACACGCATCGACAGGTTGCCGCTTTTGCCCGGCGAGAGCCCGCTCGAGGACATACGCTGCCCGACGGCGACGATTTCGGAGCGCAAATTCGGCGTCGGGCTGACGACGGCCGCACGCTTTGAAAGCACGCGAGCAACACGCCGCCGCACCGCCGTGCGTTTCACCGCGCACGCTCCGGAAAGAGCTTGATCAACCCGTCACGCGTCGCTTTCGCAATACCCCGTTCGGTGATCAGCCCGGTGACCAACCGCGCCGGCGTCACGTCGAACGCTGGATTGCGCGCCGGGCTTCCAGGCGCCGTCAACTCCACGGTCAGCACCTCGCCCGCCGCCGACCGGCCCTGTACGTGCGTGATCTCGCGGCCTGAGCGCTCCTCGATCTCGATCTGCTTCACGCCGTCGGAAATCGTCCAATCGATCGTCGACGACGGCAGCGCCACGTAGAACGGAACGCCGTTGTCGTGCGCAGCGAGCGCCTTGAGATAGGTCCCGATCTTGTTCGCCACGTCGCCCGACGCGGTCGTCCGATCTGTCCCCACGATGCAAAGATCGACGTCGCCGTGCTGCATGTAGTGACCGCCGGCATTGTCGGCGATGATCGAATGCTTCACGCCGTGCGCGCCCAATTCGTAGGCGGTCAGCGA
>JANNEL010000355.1:0-2439 GCA_031378595.1 Alphaproteobacteria bacterium | reverse complement strand
CTCGCCACCATCTCGTGCTTGACGATCCCGCCGAACGCGCTACCCACACGCAGTTCCAGATACATCGGCCGCACGTCGCTCGCTCCATAGCCCATGAAAACGATGCCGGTCTTCGGCACGCCCGGCGGCATCCAATCGGTCGCACACGATGCCACTGCAATCTCGGCCAGCGCGGCCTTTGTCTCGGCAGGCACGAAGCCCTCGCCAAACATCGACCCCAGCATGCCGCTCAACAGCCGGTTCAAATATTGGTCGAGCAGCGCGACCAGCCGCGGCGAACTCTCGCCGATCGTGGGCCGGCGCGATGGCGTCTCGCCCTGCGGCAGAAACAGGTTCTGGAAATAGTCGCCGGAAAATTGCGTCTCGAACCTGAGCATGTCGAGCGCGCGCGACAAGGCTTGCGCCTTCTGCCCGCTCGAAAGCTCCACGCACTGATGATACCGCTGCACCAAGGCCGCGATGTAGATCGCAAAGCTCAGCCGCTCCTGGCCCTCTTCGAGCGGCAACAGCTCTTGCGCCTTCGCATCGGTGCCCGACGTCCAGCGCGCGAGGAACGCCATCAACGACTGCGCGACCTTGGCGACCGTGTTGCCGCGCTGCGGCACGACGGTCTTGAAGGTCTCGAAGATCGCGCCCCACTGGTAGCGATAGAACTCCGCCACGTCGAAAATCATCGACGCAACCGGCAGCCCGGCATCGAGCACAAAAATCTTCTCCGCGCCCGTCTGGTAGCGGACGCTGGCCGTGCCGTCCTTGTGATACTCGATCGCGGTCAGCGCGCTATCGGCGGCCAGAGCTCCGCCCTGCACGTTCAACAGCATGACTTCCGACGTCATTCTGCCCCCAACTGCAGGCCCAGGCCCGCGCCCCAACGCCGTTCGCGAGAGCCCCACCCCTCGCGACCGCCACCTATTCAGACAATATCCGCGAAATTAGGGCAATGGCGCACTGCACACAGGTGGCCGTGAAAGCATCGGATTCAGACAGAACTTCGCCGCCCGCAGCGCGCGAATAGCCTTAAGGCAATAACGCCTGTTCGACGAAATCCAGCCGGTCTTGCCCAAAGAACATGGCGCCATCGACGAAGAAGGTCGGCGCACCGAACACACCGCGCGCGACCGCGCCCTCGGTGTTGGCTTTGAGCTTCTCCTTCACGTCCGGCCGTTCGATCCGCGCCAGATAGTCGTCCGGCTCAATGCCGATATCGTGCAACACGTGCGTAACCTCGCTCTGGTCGTTCAGATTGCGAGGATGAGACCACATCGCGTCGAACATCGCATTCACGTAGATGTCGAATTGATTGGTCGCTTGATAGGCAACAGCGCCACGCATCAGCGAAAGCGTGTTGACCGGAAAATGCGTGTTGAAATTCAAAACGATGTTGTAGCGCTTTGCGAACCGCGCCAGGTCATCGTTCATGTATCGCGCCTTCGCCGGCACCATCGCGGGCGACGAGTTCCCCGTGGCCTTAAACACCGCTCCAAGCAAGATCGGCGTCCACACGATACGCGCCCCATGACGTGAGGCGATCTTCGGCAACTGCTTGTAGGCGAGATATGACGTCGGACTTCCGAAATCGAACAGAAACTCAACCGCTTTCGTCATCACTGGTATCCTCAAGAGCTCCGGCGCCTACCACTTCTCCATCCAAGGCCGCAGGTCAAGCTCGTGGGTCCAGGTATCCTTGGGCTGACAATGCAGCATCCAGTACATCTCGGCGATATGATCCGGCGACAGGATCCCGCCCTGGTCGCGCTTCGCATAGGCCTCCGGAAACGACTCGCGGATGAAGGCCGTGTCGATCGCGCCGTCGATCACGATGTGCGCGACGTGAATGCCCTGCGGCCCCAACTCGCGCGCCATGCTCTGCGCCAAGGCCCGAAGCGCGTGCTTCGCGCCTGAGAATGCCGCAAACCCTGCCCCGCCGCGCAGGCTCGCCGTCGCACCGGTGAAGATAATCGTGCCCCGGCCACGCGGCGTCATCCGCTTCGCTGCTTCGCGTCCCATAAGGAAGCCCGCGAACGCGGCCATCTCCCACACCTTCGTGTAGACACGCGCCGTTGTCTCTGCGATCGGGAAGCGCACGTTGCCGCCCACGTTGAACACCGCGACACCGATCTCGCCGATATCCCGCTCGATCGTGTCGAACAGCGCAACGGTGTCGTCTTCTTTCCGCGCGTCGGATCCGAACGGATACGCCATGCCGCCGGAAGCCTCGATTTCGCGCACCAAATCTTGCAGCTTGTCTTTGTCGCGCCGCGTGACACAAACGGCATAGCCTTCGCGCGCGAAACGCTTGGCGATTGCGCCACCTGTGGCATCGCCGGCACCGACGATCAGGGCGACTTGAGACTTCGTTTTCGACATAAGGGTTCCTCGCTTGCGCGAGCTTAGCCCTCAGCCTCCACGAAACTCAATGCTTGGTGCGCAGCGCGCAAG
>JANNEL010000719.1:0-1792 GCA_031378595.1 Alphaproteobacteria bacterium | reverse complement strand
GGCCCGCCCCCGACAGCGGCACCTCGCCCGGCGCCAAACGCGCAAACCTGCACAAACACCCCCGCAACGTCCGCCCGCTACAGCCCGTCGTCGAATACGACGCCCGCGCGGCCACAAAGGTCCACGCAGTCATGCCGAAAGGGAGAAACTTTCATTGAAAGCGAACTCAGGCCCGCCCGCGCTTGCTCCGCGTCGGCAGCACGTAGCGCTCGATCCAGTTCTTGAGCTCCTGCGTGCGCGCGCCGAAGTCGTACACGGCCGAGCTGATTCCGTGGCGCCAGGTCAAAGCGCTGTCCTTCGGATTGCTCTCAAGCGCCTCCAACTCGCGCACATAGTTCGCGTGGTCGACGTCGCCCTTGAACAACCCCTGCTCGATCGCCATCGGCTTCACCCGCTTCGTGATGACCGCAATGTCGCCGAACGAATATTCCGGGTGATACTGCACGCCCCAAAACGTGCAGCGCCGCGTCTTGATCTCGGCCGCCTGCACCGCGCTCACCGCGTTCGTGGCGAGGATCGTCGTGCCGCGCGCCGTCTCCTCAACCTCGTCGAGATGAACAGTGATCGCATCGAACACGGGCGGCTTGTCCCAAAAGAGGTCGTGCTCCTCGCCAGCATCCGTCAGCATGATCCCGCGCGCAAAGCCAAGCTCGCGCCCCTTCGGGTTCTTGCGCACCGTCCCGCCGGCCGCAACCGTCGCCACCTGCAAGCCCCAGCACGAACCGAAGAACGGCGTCTCGGTCTCGAACACCGCGCGTGCCAACTCCACCTGGCGCATGATCGACGGCCCGAGGTCGTAGATGTGCAGTGCAGAGCCGGTGATTGCGACGCCGTCATAGCCCTCGATCCCGCCGCGGTCCGGAAGGTTTGCACCCAGATCCGCCGGAAAGCACACGTCGACGCGCGCGCCGGGAGACAACTTGCGAAGCACGTCCGCGTAGTTGTCGCTGGCGATACGCCCGCCCGCTTCCGCATGCCATTTGCGGCCCTCGGCCGTGTTGCCTTCGATGACGAGAAGCCGGGGCGTACTCATACTGTTTTCAAATCACCGTTAAGTGCCATATCGAAGATACGCCGCGCGCCTGCCACATCAAGCGCAATCGGGTTGCCGGAGGCCGTCGGATCGACGATCGCCATCTCCGCGATCAGCTTCGCCTTCGCATCGTCGACTTTCAGTCCCTTCAGCGTGTGCGGAATCCCGATCTCGTCGCGCAAGCTCAGAACAAAACCTTGGAACGCGTCGAACGACCCACCAAGACCCATATATGCGGCAAGTCGCGCGATCTTCGCTTCGATCGCCTTGCGATTGAACGCGAGCACATACGGCATGAAGACCGCATTGGTGAGCCCGTGGTGCGTGTCGTAGAGCGCCCCGATCGGATGCGAGAGCGCATGGATCGCACCCAAGCCCTTCTGAAACGCGGTCGCGCCCATGGCGGCCGCCGCCATCATGTTCCCGCGCGCTTCGAGGTCGCCGCCCATCTTCACGGCGCGTGCCAGATTCTCTCTGACAAGGCGCATCCCCTCGACCGCGACGCCGTCGGCGAGCGGATGAAACCCCGGCGCGCAATAGGCCTCAAGGCAATGCGCGAACGCGTCCATGCCCGTCGCTGCCGTCATGTGCGGCGGCAACCCGACCGTCAGCGCCGGATCGCAAATCGTCGTTACCGGCATCATCTTCGGATGAAAGATCACCTTCTTCGTGTGCGTCGCTTCCTGCGTGATAACGCCCGCGCGCCCAACCTCGGATCCGGTGCCAGAGGTTGTGGGCACGGCGATGACGGGCGCGATG
>JANNEL010000340.1:0-3389 GCA_031378595.1 Alphaproteobacteria bacterium | reverse complement strand
ACCGCAGGTCTTTGCGGACTTTGTTGCGCGGCTGCAGAAGTCCGGCAGCGCGCCGGTCGTCTTTGCGTCGTACCGCGACCCGCTCGCTCAGGCGCGGGTCATCGAACCGTTGCGCGCGTTGGCACCCGACAGCGGCGCAGTTCGCGAGGGATTTGTCGAACTCACGGCGCCGGCGAACCACTACCAACTGAGCGACGGGCAAGGCCGCTTGTCGGCGGCGGCCGTTCTCTACAATGCTGCCTCCGGCGCCGCCGACGCGGGAAAAATCAGCGCCGACCGTGCGGGCGACATGCTGGTCGCATGGGGCAACACGGTTACGCCGGCGGATGCAGCGTTCAGCGACTGTGCTCCCATCGTCGACAAGCCCTCCAGCCGCTTGGAAGGGCTGACCGCCGCTGTTCTGGCCGGTTTGAGCGGAGCGCTCGACGCCGAAGCCGTCCGCCAGCCGAAAGGGTGGGAGCGGCTGCAGCCTTGCCCATATCACGGCGAGACAGGCGCCCGCGACGTGTTCAGCGAGACGCCGGAAAAGTTGTCGAAGCGGTTCAAGGGTGCGTACGTGCTACTCGGTGCTGCGATCAGCGCTTCCGGCGATACGGTGGTCTCGCCCGTTCACGGACAGTTGCCCGGCGTCTATTTGCACGCGATGGCGCTCGACAACTTGATCACGTTCAACGGTCAGCCGTTGCAATCCTCGATTTGGGCCGGCTTCGTTCAGGCGTCGCTGATCTTCCTTTGCGCTTTTGCGGGTGGCTATTTCTTTGCCGAGCGGCCGGTGCCCGCGACGCGCGGTGAAGCCGTGACAGTACTCGGCGTGCGATCCGTCGTTTGGGCAGGATTCGCGGCGGTCGCGGTATCGCTGCTCTTGCTGTTTTTGCTGCAGTTCAATTTGGCGCCGTACAACTGGGGGAGCGTGCTGGCGGTCGCAGGCGTGGTATTTTTCGCAGGCGCCGGCAAAGCGGTTCTGACCCTTGTGCGGGGCGAATGATCTTTCGGATGGAGAGGCTCATGTCTCATGCGCTGAAGACGTTTTGGGTGTTGCTGCTGCTTGCTTTAGGCGGCAGCGTGAACGCCGGGGAACTGGGGGCGATCAAAAAATTTGTGCGGTTCCCCGTCGATACGTTCAACCTCGAAGGACAGATGTCGTCCACGGTGCTCGAGCAGGCGACGACACCCCAGCCTTCGCAAATCTCGGTTGACGGCTGGTGGCCGGACAAGAAGCTGTTGCTCGTCGCGTTCGGTGGGGAGTCCTACTACGTGCACTACCGCGCCGTCGAAATGAACGATCAGAAGGCATGGGACGCGCGCATGCAGGCGTCGGGCGGGCTTGCGTGCCACGGTCGGCGAACGGGAACTGCGCCGACGACAGTCGCCGGCACAAAGGGATTTGCGAGCCCATGCTGACGCGGCGCCTGCGAACCGTCACCATTGCGGCCGCCTGCGTGGCCGCGCTTGCGGCGCCGTCCGGCGCTGAAGCCGCTGACAAGAAGGCGCCGAAGAAGCATTGGGAGGAGTTGCGGGACGATCCGATCGACTATGCGCCGTTCGAGAAGCGTCGCGCGGAGAACCTGAAGTCCGGTACTGCCCCGATCACGCAGGCCTTTGCCAACGGGTTTGCGACGGCCGCCGATCTTGGCGACCAGAAGATCGTCATCACCGACGAGGCGCTGACCAAGGGACTGGTCGAGCGGGCGAAAAAGCTGTTGCCGGAGACCATGGGGATCAAGGCGCCGCCGATGGAATTCGTCGTGATCGACGATCTTGGCTTCATCGCCGCGGCGCGTGCGACCGGCCAAGGTAACCCCGCAATCGACGTTCTGCTCAAGCGGGACGAAGCGATTTTCACGGCCCGGGCCACGCCCGGCGGGGCGATCGTCATCGGTCTCAGCGTGCTCAAATCCGTACGCAGCTACGAAGAGATGGATTTCATCGTCGGCCACGAGATGTCGCACGTCTTGTTCGACCATTTTACTGAGGATGAGAAGAAAGCGACGATCGCGAAAATCATCGCGGTCGGTGTCTTGATCGCAACTCTGGCGACGCAGCGCAGCGACTCGAACACGCAGGAAAACGTGGCGTGGGCGGCACTCGGTCTGATTGTCGCGAACGGTCTCCTGCAGCCTGCGTGGGACCGCGAGCAGGAGGGCGAAGCAGACGAACTCGGCTACGAGTTTCTTATGGAAGCGGGCTTGAGCGCGGAGGGGGCGAACAACGTCTTCGACAAGTTTCAAAAGCAGGAAGAAGCGCAGAAAGAATTTCTGGACGTGATGTGCGGCCCGGACAGTGCCGGCGATCGGTTCTTCAAGGGTTTGTTGGGCAGCGTGCTCGGGATTTCCATCCCCGAGCAGGGTTATGCTCCCTATAGTCCTGTTTGCAAGGAGCGCAGAGACCTCTTCGCCTCGTTGTTCCGCGAGCATCCCGAGGTCAAAGAGCGCCGGGAGGGGATCGAGAAGCACAGTAAGAAATTCTATGCCGATTTGCCGCCGCGAACGGTGACACCCCTTGGGGACGGCAGCGTCTCGCTGTTACAGTTTTTATCGCCCAACGGTGACGCCAACAGGCTGGTGCTTGCGTATGACGGGCTCAAAGCCGTTCACGCCGGCGATTGGGCGCTTGCGCGTTCGATTGCGAAGCAAGTGCCGTCCCGCGGGCCCAGCGAAGTGCACGTGCCGGTGTTGGAGTTGCAGTTCCACGTGGCGAACGCGGAAGGCAAACGGGCAGAAGCGCTGCGATATCTCGAGACGGCGATGGTCGCCCCGCAAGCCGCGCAGTACATCTTTCTTTTGGCGGAGCAAGAGTACATCAAAGACAGGCGCTGGGGCGATGCCGCGCGCGTGCTTGAACTCGCCGTTCGGCGCGGGCTGGCGACGCGCCCGCAGATTCTCATCAAGCTGATCAGCTATCTGCGCTTGGCCGGCGACATGGCACGCATGCAGGCCGTGCTTGCGGAGTGCATGGCGATGAATCAGCCGGGAATGACCCTGGCCTGTCAGGCGACAGCCTATCCGCCGCAACCGGTTTCGCCGCCCGCGCCAGCCCCGGGCGTTCCGCCGGACGGTTCTCCGGCGCCCACCACTCCACCGCCTGCATCCGCCACCCCACCAGCGGTGCCTAGCCGCTAGCTAGGCGCGGCTTGTGGCGGCAGGCTTCTCGCTTGTACGATGTCCCCGCAATAAGAGGGAACGCTATGCGGCAGAAGAATTGGCGGTTGGCGATCGTGGGTGGCGTGATGGTCGGGCTTGCGGTCCTGTTCTTTCTTCTGATGCTTGGCATGGCGCCGCAGTCGACCGACCCGAAGGCGTTGATGGAGATCGTGGGGCAGACATCCGGCGTCGTCATCGGGCTCGGCATCGCCGTCGCGATCGTCGGCTATATCGGGAAGAAACCGGCAT
>JANNEL010000308.1:0-3424 GCA_031378595.1 Alphaproteobacteria bacterium | reverse complement strand
CCGTTGCCGCGACGAACGGCGTGCCGATATAGGCGAGGTCGGCGCCTAGAATTTCCACCGCCTTGATCGCGCGGCCCGTGCCGATTGCGCCGCCTACGACGACGGGCCCAGGAAAGATACCGCGTACGGCGCTCACGAAGGCAAAGGGGCTGAGCGCGCCTGTGTGGCCGCCGGCGCCGGCGCAGATCAGCACCAAGCCGTCGACGCCTGCGTCGAGCGCTTTTTTCGCGAAGTTCGTGTCGATGACGTCGGCGAAGACGAGGCCGCCGTAGGAATGCACCGCATCGACGACGCCGCGCGGGCTGCCCAAAGCGGTGACCACCAGGGGCGGCTTGTGCTTGACGATGAGCTCAAGCTCTTCCTTCAGGCGTGCGTAGGAATGGTGCGCGACGATGTTCAGCACCCAGGGGCGATCGGCCTGTGCCAGGTGGTCGTTGATCTCGCCCATCCATTGGTCGAGTTCTTCGATCGTGCGCGCGTTCGGCGCGGGGAACGCCGCCGCCATGCCGGCCTTTGCGACCGCGGTCACAAGCTTCGGTCCGGAGACCAAGAACATCGGCGCCGCGATCGCCGGGATCGTCAGCCGTTCTTTGAACGAAAGCCACGCTGAGGTCATGCGCGACACCTTTCTTAAGCCGGGAGGATCAGTCCTTGGCGCGTTCGACGTAGGAGCCGTCTTCGGTGTTTACGACGACCTTAGTGCCGACGTTGATGTGCGGCGGCACAGCCGTCTTCACGCCGTTCGAGAGCATTGCCGGTTTGAATGAGGACGAGGCGGTTTGGCCTTTGACGACGGGCTCCGTGTCGGTGATTTCGAGCACCACGCGGTTCGGCAACTCGATCGCTATGGGAATGCCGTTGTGGAGGCTTATTGTCACTTCCATATTTTCTTGCAGGTAGCTCACGCCGTCGCCCAAGATGTCGGCCGAGACGTGGACTTGCTCGAAGTTTTCCGGGTCCATGAAGACGAAAGCGTCGCCGTCCTGGTACAGGTAGTTGTGCGTGCGCATGTCGACGAAGGCCTTCTCAAGGCTGTCGGTCGTCTTGTAGCGCTCGTTTACCTTGACCCCGTCGCTGATCCGGCGCATTTCGATCTGCGTGGTGGGCGTGCCCTTGCCGGGGTGAAAGTTCTCCGCTGTCAGAATGACATAGAGCTTGCCGTCCTTATCGATGATGTTGCCCTTGCGCACATTGCTGGCGATGACCGAAACCACGCGATACTCCTTAAATGAGAGCGCCCGGCTCAAGCCTGGCCTCGAGGGCCGGCGCACCGGGCACGAATTTCCGTGGGGTGATAGCAGCGCTTGCGGCCGCCGCCAAGGTGGCAGAACTGTGCGGTTCCAGCCGTGGTGACGCACTCTGCCTGGTGGGCGCGCGCATGGCATGCGGACCGGCGGCCATTTCTCTTGGCGCGAAACCGCATCAAGGCTGCGTTTCGTGCGCATTTCGAGGCCCGAGATTTCGTCGAAGTGGAGTGCGCGCAGCTGCAAGTGTCGCCGGGGAACGAGACGCATCTGCATGCGTTTGCGAGCGAGGCGATCGGGCGGGACGGTAGCGCGCAGCAGTACTACTTGCATACGTCGCCGGAGTTCGCGTGCAAGAAGCTGCTGGCGGCGGGCGAGCGGCGCATCTTCGATTTCGCACGCGTGTTCCGCAATCGCGAGCATGCGGCCCTGAACGTGGCCGAGTTCACGATGCTGGAGTGGTATCGCGCGGAGGAGACTTACGACGCGGTGATCGCGGACAGCGTCGCGCTCATCCGGTTGGCGGCCGAGGTGGCGGGTACGGGCACTCTCTCCTATCGCGGGCACAAGGTTGCTGCTTCGGTGGAGGCTGAGCGGATTTCGGTGGCTGAGGCGTTCCGGCGGTATGCGGATGTCGACTTGCTTTTGACGTTGACGCCGGAGGCCGGCGATCGTGACGCGTTGGCCGCGCAGGCGGTGCGCGTTGGCGTTCAGGTTGCCGATGACGACACGTGGTCCGATATCTTCAGCCGGGTGCTCAGCGAGCGCATCGAGCCGCGGCTTGGGTTCGAGCGGCCGGTGATCTTGGACGAATATCCGCATGTGGAGGCGGCGCTGGCGCGGGCGTCGGCGCGCGATCCGCGCGTCGCGGAGCGGTTCGAGGTTTATGTGTGCGGGGTCGAGCTTGCGAACGGCTTCGGTGAGCTCACCGACGCGACCGAGCAGCGCCGGCGCTTCGAGCAAGAGATGGCGGAGAAGGAGCGCATCTACGGCGAGCGCTATCCGATCGATGAGGATTTTTTGGCTGCGCTGGGGGAGATGCCGCAAGCGAGCGGTGTTGCGATGGGGTTCGACCGCTTGGTGATGCTGGCGACAGCCGCACCGCACATCGAGCACGCGCTCTGGACACCGCCGGTGGGGCGGACATGAGCGCGCGGACACTCAAGACCGTCGGCGATTTGGTCGATGCGGGGCTGATCGAGTCGGCGCAGGTGGACACACTTGGGAAAGTCACTGCGCAGTATGCGGTCGCCATTACACCGGCGATGGATGCGCTGATCGATGCGGACGATTCCGCCGATCCGATTGCGCGGCAGTTCGTGCCGGATGTGCGCGAACTGAACGTGTTGCCGCAGGAGTCCGTCGATCCCATCGGCGACAAGGCACACTCGCCGGTCGGGGGGATCGTGCATCGTTATCCGGACCGGGTGCTGCTGAAGATCGTGCATGTCTGTCCGGTCTATTGCCGGTTCTGCTTCCGGCGCGAGATGGTGGGGCCGGATCGCGAGCCGGGCTTAACGTCGGCAGGCATTGAGCGCGCGATCGGCTACATCGCGGGGCATAGCGAGATTTCGGAAGTCATTCTGACCGGCGGCGATCCGTTCGTGCTGACCGCGCGGCGGGCGGCAGAGTTGACGGAGCGATTGGCTTCGATCGAACACGTGAAGGTCTTGCGCTGGCACACGCGCGTGCCGGTCGTCGATCCCGAGCGCGTGACGGACGAGTTCGTGCGCGCGTTGAAGACGAAGGATGCGTCGACCTTCGTCGCGCTGCATGCGAACCATGCGCGGGAGTTTACGCCGACTGCTAGGAGCGCGATTGCGCGGATCGTGGATGCAGGGGTTCCGATGTTGAGCCAGTCGGTGCTGCTGAAGGGCGTGAACGACAGCGTGGACGCGTTGGCCGATCTGATGCGCGCGTTTGTTGAGAACCGGATCAAGCCGTACTACTTGCACCACGCGGACTTGGCGCCGGGGACGGCGCACTTCCGCACGACGATCGAAGAGGGTCAGGCGTTGATGCGCGCGTTGCGGGGCCAAGTGTCGGGGATCGCGCTGCCCGCATACGTGCTCGACATTCCCGGCGGACACGCGAAGGCGAATTTGGAGCTGTGCGACGTCGAGCGCGGGGATGATGGTTTGCGTGTGCGAGACGATGAAGGGACGTGGCACGCGTATGTC
>JANNEL010000304.1:0-1781 GCA_031378595.1 Alphaproteobacteria bacterium | reverse complement strand
TGCGCGCCTGACCAGGGACATCATGCCGACGAACAGCAGCTTGCGTAGATATCGATCGCCCATCTTGGTGATCCGCCCCTGGCGTTCCTTGCCGCCGCTCGAGTTCTGACGCGGGGTGAGGCCAAGCCAGGCTGCAAACTCGCGACCCGAACGGAACTGACCGGGATCGGTGACCGAGGCCGCCAGTGCGGACGCGCCGATCGGTCCAACCCCGGGGATGGTCGCAAGCCGTTGCGATAACTCGTTGCTGCGATGCCAGCGCTGCAGGTCGCGATCGATGTCCTTGATCCTGCCGTGCGTGTCGAACGCTTGTTGAGACAACGTAACGACGATCTTTGCAGCCTCTTCCGGGATATCCATCTCTTCACCCTCAAGGATCCGCTTGGCGATGAGCAGAGCGCGCTCGAGCCCGCGCGGGATATCGACGCCGAACTCGGCGAGCAAACCCCGAATCATGTTGACGAGCTGGGTGCGCTGTTTGACCAGGAGGTTGCGGGTCCGGTGCATCGAGAGCGCCGCTTGCTGTTCGGTGGACTTGATCGCGACGAACCGCATGGTCGGGCGCGTCACGGCCTCACAGATCGCCTCGGCATCGTTGGCGTCCGTCTTGCCGCGCTTCACATAGGGCTTCACGTAGG
The DNA here is from genome assembly GCA_031378595.1 of Alphaproteobacteria bacterium. Taxonomy (GTDB): domain Bacteria; phylum Pseudomonadota; class Alphaproteobacteria; order Micropepsales; family Micropepsaceae; genus SZUA-430. The sequence goes on along the minus strand of JANNEL010000304.1, from coordinate 1,143 downwards.
CCGGCGGCATCAGCCGGACGTCGTGGCCGAGGCGCACAATCTCGCGCGCCCAGTAATGCGAGGTTCCGCACGCTTCGATCCCCACGAGGCAGGGCCCGAGCTGCGAGAAGAAGTTCAAAACCTGGGCGCGTCGCAACATCTTGCGGACGACAACGGCGCCCTTTGCGTCAACCCCGTGAACCTGAAAAACGCTCTTGGCCAAGTCCAGGCCGATCGTGGTAATAGTCATGGCGGATGGCTCCCTTTGCTCGTGGACGCTTCGACAGCAACCACACTTTGGCGCTTTGACGCCGTGAGCGGGAGCCATCCACCCAATCTGCTTAGGGCCATCAATGCCCGGTTGCGGCCCTTTCCATGAACGTCCGGCTTCGATCGCATTCCAGACGCCCTGTGCGAACGGTTGGAATTGCCGGCACGGGACGACACCCCGATTTCGAACTGACCCACTACCCAGAAATCGTGCAATGATCAGATGACCATGTCGTTTTTTCGGTCCCATCGCCTGAGGGAATCCCTATCTTGGGGATACACAAGGACGAACCGACATGCTGAACCAGCTACCCTCCCACGACGAGCTTTACGCGCACATCCTGCGGCGCGACCCGGAGCTCGACGGCATCGTCTATGTCGGCGTGAAGACGACCGGCATCTTCTGCCGCCCGGTCTGCCCGGCGCGCACGCCGCTCTCCAAGAACATCATCTTCTATGGCTCGCCGGATGAAGCGCTCGAGGCAGGCTTTCGCCCGTGCAAGCGCTGCCGCCCGCTGGATGATCCCAATTCTCCCGGCGTCCTGCTCGACAAGCTGCTGCGCCTTGTCGAGGAAGATCCCTCCCGCCGCTGGAGCGAGGAAGACCTGCGCGAAATGGGCATCGAGCCCGCCACCGCCCGCCGCCAGTTCCAGAAGCGCTTCGACATGAGCTTCTCGCAATACGCCCGCGCCCGCCGCCTGGGCCATGCGTTCAACACGATCAAGAAGGGGGACGCTGTGATCTCTGCCCAGCTCGAAGCAGGCTTTGAGTCCGGCTCCGGCTTCTTGACGATCGGGTGGGATTCGCTCGTTCCCTTGAAGATGATCACGTCCTCGTCCTCCATCGCCGCGGCCATCAAAATGAGTTCCGTCGGCGCGATGAATTTCGAGCCGA
>JANNEL010000232.1:0-2115 GCA_031378595.1 Alphaproteobacteria bacterium | reverse complement strand
AGTATTGGTTCGTGAAGGCGAGGCGGCCTTTCGTGGTTTGGTTTGGGCCGCCGCCGTGCCAGAGCGTGCCGAGGAAGATAACGACCGAGCCCTCCGGCATCTCGCACGGGATGGTTTCGTTGCGCGCGGGCGGCGCGCGGTCGCCCCAGACGTGGCTCTGCGGCACGATCATCGTGGCACCATTATCGGCCGTGAAGGCATCGATCGCCCAGATGGCGGCGACACCCAGTGCGGGCCGAGGTCGCGGGATCTTGTAGAAGCCGTCGTCGGTGTGGAGCGGTTGCGGCGCTTCGCCCGGATTGATGTTGATGATCTGCGCCTGGCTCAGCAGATAATTCGGTTCGAACACGTGATCGATGAGCGCGAGCAGGCGCGGGTGATCGATCAGGTCGTCGAAGATGCGCGTCTTGGCGAGGATGTTGTAGACGCGCTGTGTCTTCAAGCCCTCGAACGGATTGCGTCCCGTTGCGCCGAGCAGCCGTTGGCTTTCGGTGCGGATGGCGTCGCAGGTTTTGGCGTCGAGCAGGCGTTCGATGACGACATAGCCGTCGCGCATTAGGGCTTCATGGTCGGCCCGGGTTTCGGGCAGATCGCGGTCGCCCGCGAACTCGAAGCCATAGCGGCGGTCGTGATCGAAGGCGGACAAGGATGCGGTTGGGTGGGGTTTCAGGCTCATGTTGCTTCTGCGAATGGATGCGCTTTGAGCCAAAGATTGCGGGAATCCCCGCGAAATTGAAAGCGCTTCGGCGCGCGGGGAAGGCTAAGGTCCGCCCCAAATCGCGGCCCGGACGACTCGGGCACATCTTCTTTGAGGACGCTCCCGATGAAAACCACCCGCTATCACAAACGCACGATCGCCGGCCGCCCGCTGCATCCGGAAACGCAGATGCTGAGCTACGGCTATGACCCGATGCTGTCGGAAGGCGCGATCAAGCCGCCGATCTTCCTGACCTCGACGTTCGTGTTCCGCAATGCCGAAGAAGGGAAGATTCTCTTCGACGTGATCGGCAACCGGTGCAAGGCACCCGAGGGGCAATCGGGCGGGCTCGTCTACTCGCGTTACAACAACCCGAACCTTGAGATGCTTGAGGACCGGATGGCGCTGATCGACGACGCCGACGATGCGCTCGTGTTCTCGTCCGGTATGGCTGCGATCTCGACGGTGTTGATGGGCTATCTGCGGCCGGGCGATTGCGTCGCCTTCACGAAGCCGCTCTACGGCGCGACCGCCTCGGTGATCGAGCGGTTCTTGAACGAGTTCGGCGTGACGTCGGTTGCGATCGAAGACGCGACGAATATCGGCGCGATCCGCGCGTCGCTGGCGAAGGTGGACCAATCGCGCATCAAGATGATCTTGGCGGAGACGCCGGCCAACCCGTCGAGCTTGCTTTGCGACCTGACCGCGCTCGCGCAGGCTGCGAAAGAGATCGGGCAGAAGGCCGGCAAGAAACCAATCCTTGCGGTCGACAACACGTTGCTCGGGCCGATCTTCCAGAACCCGCTGAAGCACGGCGCGGACATCAACATCTATTCGCTGACGAAATACGTCGCGGGACACAGCGATCTGGTTGCTGGTGCAGTGACGGGCAGCGACGAGGCTTTGGCGCCGCTGCGCACGTTGCGTGGTTGGCTCGGCTGTCAGCTTGATCCGAATTCATGCTGGATGGTGACGCGCTCGCTTGAGACGGTGGCGCTGCGCATGAACAAGGCGGCCGACAATGCGGCTGCGGTCGCCGAGTTCTTAAAGGTGCACCCGAAGGTCGAGGCCGTGAACTTCCCGAGCCTATTGCCGAAGGGCGATCCGCAGCGCGAAATCTACGACCGGCAGTGCACGGGCGCGGGCTCCACGTTCTCGTTCGTCGTGAAGGGCGGCAAGGACGAGGCGTTTCGCGTGCTCGACGGGCTGCAGATCGTGAAGCTTGCGGTCAGCCTTGGCGGCACCGAAAGCCTTGCCTGTCATCCGGCGACGACGATGCATTCGAGTTTCTCGGCCGAAGACCGAGCGCGTCTCGGAATTCCCGACGGCCTCATCCGCATCTCGATCGGTGTCGAGCATCCGGACGACTTGGTTGCGGATCTGCAGCAGGCGCTGGGGTAATGCCTGGGAGCGCCGGC
>JANNEL010000219.1:0-4821 GCA_031378595.1 Alphaproteobacteria bacterium | reverse complement strand
CGATGACCGACGAGAAGCCGCCGACCCGCCTCGTCGATGTGCAACTGGACGAGGCTTCGATCGCCCCGCGCGGGCCTGATGTCGAGCACGAACGCCGGATCGCGATCTTCGATCTGTTGGAGCAAAACCATTTCGCGCCCGACGGTGCAGTCGGTGGTCCGTTCGTCCTGAAGCTCGGCGTGCAGGAAAACCGCCTCGTCTTCCACATTTCGCATGAGACCGGTGAAACGCACGCAACGCACGTTCTCTCGCTCACACCGCTGAAGCGCGTGATCCGCGACTACTTCGTCGTTTGCGACACCTACTACCAAGCGATCCGCTCGGCCGCGCCCTCACAGATCGAAGCGATCGACATGGGCCGCCGCGGCCTGCACGACGAAGGCTCGCAGCTGCTGCGCGAGCGTCTCACCGGCAAGATCGCGATCGATCACGACACGGCGCGTCGCCTGTTCACGCTCATCTGCGCGTTGCACGTCAAGGTCTAACGATGGCGAAGGGACCGAACGGCGAAGACCTGCCCGATGCCGTGCTGTTTTCGTGCTCGATGAACGCCATTCGCTCGCCGATGGCGGCGGCTCTGATGAAGCATCTGTTCGGCAAGCACATCTATGTGGAGAGCTGCGGTGTGCGCGCCGGTGTACTGGACCCGCTCGCCGTCGAAGTGATGGACGAAATCGGCATCGATCTCTCTCATCTTCATCCAAAGACGTTCGAAACGCTCAACGACACTTCGTTCGACCTCATCATCACGCTGAGCCCGCAGGCACGTCACAAAGCGCTGGAACTCACGCAAGCCCAAGCCGTCGAGGTCGAGTATTGGAAAGTGCCGGATCCCAGCGCTTACGAAGGCTCGCGTGAGCAGCGGTTGGCCGCTTATCGACAAGCTCGCGACACGATTCTGAGGTTTTTGAAGGAGCGCTTTGCCGCGCGTCCCGCGCCGGAGCCCTAATTTGCTTGCTTTTGGCCAGTTGCGTCACCATTCTCCGCCGCGATTTCGATTGAGAAAGATAAGAATGGCGAAAGAAGAACTACTCAGTTTCGAAGGCACGGTCGTGGAGCTCCTCCCGAACGCGACCTTCCGCGTGAAGCTCGACAACGAGCACATTGTAATCGCGCACACCGCAGGCAAGATGCGCAAGAACCGCATCCGCGTGCTCGCGGGCGACAAAGTCACCGTCGAAATGACGCCCTACGATCTGACGAAGGGCCGGATCGTCTACCGCAGCAAGTGACACCACAATTCGTTCTAGCGAGCGCGAGCCCGCGACGTCTCGCGCTGCTCGCTCAGATCGGCATCACGCCCGCGCGTGTTGAACCTGCCGACATCGACGAAAGTGCCACACCGCAAGAACCTCCGCGCCAGCATGCGCTTCGCGTTGCGACGGCCAAAGCGCATGCGGTGCACGCTCGCACGCCGGGTGCGGTCATTCTCGCGGCCGACACCGTGGTCGCGTGCGGACGCAGAATTCTCCCCAAGGCGGAAGATGACGCGACCGTCACCAAGTGCCTGTCGATTCTCTCGGGGCGCCGCCACACGGTCATCACCGCAGTCGCGCTCATCGATGCGCACGCGAAGCTGAAAACGCGTCTCGTTGAAACGAAAGTCGCGTTTCGCCGTCTCGGTGCGCAAGAAATAGCCGACTACGTGAAATCTGCCGAAGGTTTGGGCAAAGCGGGCGGCTACGCGATTCAGGGCCACGCTGCCGTGTTCGTGCGCGCGATAAACGGTTCGTACACCAACGTTGTCGGCCTTCCGCTGACCGAAACATTGCACATGCTTAAAGCATGCGGCGCCGCGTGAACCTGCTAAGCTGAGCCCAATCGCAACTGACGCATTTTGGTATCGCCTTGGCTTCCGAAGTTCTGATCAACATCGGCCCCGCCGAAACGCGGGTCGCGTTCGTGGATGAAGCGCGCTTAAGCGAACTCTTCATCGAACGCACCGCAGAGAGCGGCCGCGAAGGCCGTCACGGTCATCGCTTGCTCGGCAACATCATGCTTGGCCGCGTGCAACGCGTGTTGCCCGGCATGCAAGCAGCCTTCGTCGACTTAGGGCTGGAGAAGGCAGGCTTCCTCGCCGCGCGCGAAGCCCGTTGCCTCGCCGACTTGCCGAGCTTCATGGATCAGCCCTGCATAACGAAATGCGTGCACGAAGGCGAAGCCGTGTTGGTGCAAATCATCAAAGACCCGATCGGCGAGAAGGGCGCGCGCCTCTCCGCGAACGTCACGCTGCCGGGCCGCCTGGTGGTGCTCGTGCCGAACCAAACGGGTGTCGCCCTTTCGCGCCGCATTGAAGATGAAGACGAACGCAAGCGCCTGACCGACCTTCTGACCGACATCGGCGCGAACGATCCGCGCGCCGCCGCCGGTGCTGGATACATCGTGCGGACGGCGGCGCTTTCCGCAAGCCGCGAGGACATCGCCTCCGACATCGCGCGCCTCGGCGACGAATGGCGCACGATCCAAGCGCGCCGCAACATGGCGAAGGTGCCGACAACCGTCTACCACGACCTCGACCCCGTGGAACGCACGATGCGCGACGGCGTCGACGACGATACGCAGCGCATTCTGATCGACGATCCCGAGGCAGTCGCCCAAGCGCGCGCCTACGCAACACGCGCGATGCCGCAAGCGGTGGAGAAGATCCACCACTACAACGGCCCGGGCGAGCTCTTCGATCAGCACAACATCGAAGGCGAGATCGAACTGCTGCTGCAGCCGCGCGTGCGGCTTCCCTCCGGCGGCTGGATCACGCTTGAGACGACCGAAGCGCTAACCTCGATCGACGTGAACTCGGGCAGCTACACGGAAGCGACCGGGCTTGAACAAACCTCGCTGAAGACGAACCTGGAAGCCGCCGCCGAAATCGGCCGTCAACTGCGCCTGCGCGGGATCGGCGGCCTCATCGTCATCGACTTCATCCACCTGAGCGAGCCGGAAAACATCGGCCAAGTGCTGACCGTCCTCGCGGAAGGCGTTTCGAAGGACCGGACACCGACGCAGATTTTGCCGATGTCCGAATTCGGCCTGGTGGAAATGACGCGCAAACGCGTGCGCGAGCCGCTGGCGAAGCTCTTCTCGGAAGTCTGCGACCCCTGCCATGGTCATGGCCGCATCAAGACGGTGATGACCGTCGCCGCCGAACTGCTTCGCCGCGTCGCGCGCGAAGGAAAAGCGAGACCGGGCACGAAGCTCGTCGCCTATGCGGCCCCGGAAGTCGTTCGCTGGATCGACGCGCAAGGCGACGATCTGAAGCAAACGCTCCGCCGCCATGCGGCAGCCGGTCTTCGCTTTGAGGCGCGAGGAAACTTCGCGCGTGCGCAATTCGACGTTGGGGCTGAACAATGACGGCGGTTTCCCACTGCCCAATCTGTAAGCGCGAAGCGGAAGAGCGCTTCCGCCCGTTCTGCTCGAAGCGCTGCGCCGACGTCGACCTTTCGCGCTGGCTGAAGGGCGCGTACGCGATCCCCGCCGAAGAACAAGTCCCCGACGCGATCAAGGACGAAGACTGACGCGACTTCCCACACGCGGTGGGAAAGAGTAATCAGCACGTCATGACCCTCCGCGAACGTTTGAGCCAAGGGGTTCTCATAGCCCCCGGTGCCTACGATGCGCTCACCGCCCGCATCGCGACGCGTGCTGGCGCTGAGGCCGTCTACATGACGGGCTTCGGCGTTGCGGGTTCGCTTCTGGGCGTCCCCGACATCGGCATCGTAAGCGCGACCGAAATGATCGACCGCGTACGCGCGCTCACCGCCGCGGCTGCACCCGCATTTCTCATCGCCGACGGCGACAACGGCCACGGCGGCACCGCCAACGTGGAGCGCATGGTGCGCGCTTACGAGCAAGCCGGCGCCGCCGCGATCCAGCTCGAAGATCAGGTGTTTCCCAAACGCTGCGGCCACATGGATGGCAAAGAGGTCGTGCCGCTCGAGGAAGGCGCCGCCAAAATCCGCGCGGCCGCGGCCGCAAGAGCGGGCCGCGACTTCCTAATCATCGCCCGCACCGACGCGCGCGCAATCCACGGCCGTGACGAAACATGCCGCCGCGCCGACGCCTATCTCGCCGCCGGTGCTGATGTGCTTTTCGTTGAGGCGCCGCAAAGCGAGCAGGAGCTGCGCTTCTTCGCCGATCGCTTCAAAGGAACGCCGCTCGTCGCCAACATGGTGGAAGACGGTAAAACGCCGATGATGAGCGCGGCGGACCTCGGCACGATCGGCTACCGCCTGGTGCTCTTCCCGATCACCGCACTGCTGACAGCGGCTAAGACGGCAGAGCGCGTCTACCACGCGTTGCTCAAAGGCAAGCCCGACCCGGCGCTGGAACGCGTAACGTTCCACACCTACAACGACATCGTGGGCCTCAGCACTTACCTGAAGCGAGACTGACACGAAAAGGCCCGCCTTGCGAGCGGGCCTTGATCTCATTCAGGCGACCGGTTCAGTGCCAGCCGCGATCTCCGCGACGGCGGCCGTCGTGGCGGCCCCATCCGTCGCGGTCACCTCTATGGTGACCCCAGTTGTGGTGATCTCCACCGTTCCAATGATGGTTGAACCGTGGTCTCGGCCAAGTGCGATACCGATAATACGGATAGTATCCGTTGTTGTACCCGCCGTTCGAGTATCCATAGCCGTAACCGCCATAACCGTAACCGCCGTAGTTCCAGCAGTGACGATGATGGCGCCGGTACCACGGATCGCGACAACGATTGTAGCCGCCGCCATAGTACCTACGGTCGTAGTTGCTCACGTTGATGCCGAACCCATTCGATCCGACATAGACGCCGAAGTTATCCGCCTTGGCGGGCGCCGCCGTGGCGAA
>JANNEL010000165.1:0-2281 GCA_031378595.1 Alphaproteobacteria bacterium | reverse complement strand
TTCATGGGCCAAGGCATGTGCTCCGGCATCCGCGACGCCGACAACCTCGCCTGGAAACTGATCGCCGTCCTGCGCGGCCTAGCGAGCACGTCGCTGCTCGACACTTACCAGCAAGAACGCGAGCCGCACGCGCGCTTCATTATCGAAGGCGCCATCGGCATGGGCCGCGTCGTCTGCGTGCAAGACCCGCAAGCTGCTGCCATGCGCGACCAAGGCATGATCGCCGCACGTGCTGCGCACACCGCTCCCACACCATTGCCGGGACTTCCCGGCTTGGCAGCGGGCTTTCTCCACCAAAGCAAACGCGCCGGCGAAATCCTGCCGCAGACATCGCAGGCCAAATTGGCGAACGGCCAACGCGGCAAGCTCGACGACCTTCTGACCGAAGGTTTCGTGCTGCTCACAAAACATGCAGCAACCGACCTGCCCGCAAACGTCAAACAATTCATCCTCGGCAGCGACATCACCGACGAAACAGGCCGCCTCGACAAGTGGCTCGACGAGGCCAACGCGACCGCAGCGCTCGTCCGTCCGGATCGCTATGTGTTCGGTACGGGAAGCGCGAACGACTTGGCGAACGCACTAACGGCGGCACTCCGCCCTTAAGCTCTATGTGCGCTGCACAATCAGGGCATCGAAAGTTTCGCGTGGCTATGCCCCGTTGAACGAAACGCATCGCGAGTGATCGAAGCCCGCAATAGACCGTCGCGCAACCAACTCTTTGCCTTGAACCCGCCTCGTCATTGACGCCCCCGGCCAGCGCGCCTATCCACTGCCGCGCAACGAACGGCCTCAAGCGAAAGTCCTTCATGTCCGCCGCACCCGTCCTTCCGAACAAACCGAAGCTCAAGCTCCACATCCCAGAGCCGAAACACCGCCCCGGCGACACGCCCGACTTCAGTCACATCAAGGTGGGCAAGGCCGGCGAGATACGCCGCCCCGACATCAACGTCGTCGCGAAAGAGACGCAAGACATCGCCTACGGGCTGATCCGCGTGCTGGGTGAAGACAACCTGCCTCACGGGCCGTGGGATCCGCACGTCGACGTCGACACGCTGAAACGCGGCCTCAAGAATATGCTGACGGTGCGCGCCTACGACGCCCGCATGTTCGCGGCGCAACGCCAAGGCAAGACATCGTTCTACATGAAGTGCACGGGCGAGGAAGCGATCGCGGTCGCCCAAGCAGCGGCCCTCGACCCCGAAGACATGTGCTTCCCCACCTACCGCCAGCAGGGCCTGCTCATCTCGCGCGGTTACCCGCTCATCGACATGATGTGCCAGGTCTACTCGAACGAGCGCGACCCGCTGAAGGGCCGCCAGCTGCCGATCATGTACTCCTCGAAGAAGCACGGCTTCTTCTCGATCGCGGGCAACCTCGCGATGCACTACAGCCAAGCCGTCGGCTGGGCGATGGCTTCAGCCTATCGTGGCGACGACCGCATCTGCTCCGCCTGGATCGGCGACGGCTCGACCGCGGAAGGCGACTTCCACACCGCGCTCACCTTCGCCGCCGTCTATAAGGCGCCGGTGATCCTGAACGTCGTCAACAATCAGTGGGCGATCTCAAGCTACCAAGGCATTGCCGGCGGCGACGAGGCGACGTTCGCAGCACGCGGCGTAGGCTACGGCATCCCGGCGCTCCGCGTCGACGGCAACGACTTCCTCGCCGTCTACGCCGTGACGAAGTGGGCCGCCGACCGCGCGCGCTCCAACCTCGGCCCGACGATGATCGAACACTTCACCTACCGCGTCGAAGGCCACTCGACTTCCGACGACCCCAGCCGCTATCGCCCGACCGACGAAGCCAAGGCTTGGCCGTTTGGCGATCCGGTCGAACGCTTGAAGAAACATCTGATCGCGCTTGGGCGTTGGACGGAGAAAGAGCACACGGACCTCGAAACCTCGATCGCCGAGGAAGTCCGCGCCATTCAAAAAGAAGCCGAGTCCCACGGCACGCTAGGCTCCGGCAAAACGGTGAGCGTCAAAACGATGTTCGAGGACGTCTACAAGGACATGCCCTGGCACATCCGCCGTCAACGCCAAGAGATGGGGGTCTAATCGCCATGGCCACCATGAATATGATCCAGGCGTTGAACTCCGCCATGGACGTCATGCTGACGAAGAATCCCGACGTGCTGGTCTTCGGCGAGGACGTGGGCTACTTCGGCGGCGTCTTCCGCGCAACGGACGGCCTGCAGAAGAAGCATGGCGTCACCCGTTGCTTCGACTCGCCGATCGGCGAGAGCGGCATCGTTGCGACCGCGATCGGCATGGCGGCC
>JANNEL010000143.1:0-4101 GCA_031378595.1 Alphaproteobacteria bacterium | reverse complement strand
CATCCCGAAAAACGGCAAAGCATCGACGACCACAAGTTTGCCAACCACGTCCGGGGATGAATCGGCCAGCATCAGGCCAAGCAATCCACCCAACGAATGCCCGACGATGGTGGGATGGTCGAGCTCGTCGCGAAGTGGCGCCAGCACTGGTCCCGACGCGTTCGCGCGGGGCGGCGTCCCCGCAAATCCGGATACCTGGATCAAGTGCACGCGGTAGTGCGCTTTCAGCTTGTCCGCCGCCGGCCGCCACACGTCCGCAGATGATGCAAGGCCCGGGATCATGATCACGTCGGGCCCTTGGCCCTCGACTGTCACCGTAAAGCGTGTCGGCGTCGTTGCATTTTCGCTATGCGCGCGCTCCCACAGCTGCACGAACAGCGGAATGGAAAGCAGAATGGCGGCGATGCGGATAATCCATGTCGGAATTTTGATGCTCATCGGTTGTGTCCTTAGTCCTCGGAAAATACTTGTTCGATCGACATGCCGAACACGCGCGCGATCTTGAAGGCGAGCGGCAGCGACGGGTCATACTTGCCGGTCTCGATCGCGTTGATGCTTTGGCGGGATACGGCGAGGCGCAAGGCGAGATCCGCCTGGCTCCATTCGCGCTCGGCGCGGAGTACGCGCAGGCGGTTCTTCACCGGTACCACCATGCCGTGATGCCGTTGCCGATTCCCATCGCGCCAAAGAAAATCCAAACCGCATGAAAGATGGCAATCTTCGGCACATCGACATAGAACTCGAGAAAGCCCCATGTGGTGCAGAATGACAGCGTAAGTCCGATGGCGATCAGCAGCCCCGTCACCTGCCGCATCCGCACGAACTCGTCCGTCTCTTCGGCAAGGTAGCGTCCGAGAATCGCAAATACCGCTAACACAGGGAGCGCCGGGATGAGGGCGATCGCGTACGAAAATGGTGGTGCGGGCGGCTGATTGATAAAGAGCCAAGTCACGCCGAGAACCGCGACCGTGTAGACAACCATCGTCAGGATGAACCAGGCGATGTAGCGCCTCTTGGCTGTATTCATGACAAGCGTCCTTGTTATTATGGAAAGGTAACTTGACATACGAGTACACAAAGTCAAGTGACCTTGACAAGGAAATCGTATGATGATTTTTTGATGATTAGATGATTGAACTTGGCTGGCCGCACGCTTACATGCGTTTGGCATCAGCAGACGGAGGCCCCAACATGAGCAAACTGAATATCGGCGTTGGCGAAGACTTCCCGCTCGACGACGCACAGAAAAACGAAGCGGGTGAACATCCCTGCGCAGCGCGCTGGCGCGCGCGTCACATGCATCGCAGGCAGCATTTCCATCGGCATGGACCAGGTCCTGTCGCAGCGCTCTTCGTGCTGCCAGCAGCGGCGGCATCCGTGACGGCAGCGATCCTTTATCCGCTCGCAACCCTAGGCGTGATCGGTGGATTGGGTGCCGCTGGCGTAATCTATCGGCGCAACCGCCGCGGCAGCGGCCAAGCCTCCGCCAAGCCGGAGGAGAAGTAATGCGTCACCACGGATTCCATCACCGCCGCGGTGCCGCCGAAAACGGCGATCGTTCGACGACGCGCGTACAACTCGAGCTCCCGCCGCAAGCGATGGAGCGTCTGCAGCGTCTGAAGGAAAAGACCGAAGCCGCGTCCTACGCGGAAGTCATCCGCAATGCGCTGCGGATTCTCGAAGCGCTCGTCGACGAACATGAAAAAGGCGCCGAGTTCACACTGCGGCGCCCTGATGGCGAAGCGATTGCTTATAAAATCTTCGTTTAGGAACTGAGGGCTACGCGGCCCTCAGTGCATCTCCGCCCGCACCTGTTGGCGCAGCACGTCGATGGGCTTCAACACGCCTTGCGCGTCGAAGTGCCAATAGGTCCAACCGTTGCAGGCGGGCAGGTTCTGGACGCGCGCGGCGATCTGATGGATCGAGCCCGTCGCGTCGCGGCAAGAAAGCGACCCGTCAGCCCGCACGCGCGCCGAATACTTGCGGCCCGGGTCGAACAGCTTCGTGCCGGGTTCCAACAATCCACGTTCGACGATCATTCCAAAAGGCACGCGCGGCTCCTCTTTCTTTGAACGGGTGATTTCAAGATCTTCCGGCGAACTCGCCGATACGAGTGTCAGGCGCTTCTTTGCGGCGGCGATGTAGCCGGGGTCGCGCTCGATACCGATAAAGCGCCGGCCAAGCTTCTTGGCGACCGCGCCGGTCGTGCCGGTGCCGAAGAAGGGGTCGAGCACCACGTCGCCGGGCTTCGACGAGGCGAGCAACACGCGGTGCAGCAGCGCTTCCGGCTTCTGCGTCGGGTGTACCTTCACGCCCTTGTCGTCTTTCAGCCGCTCGCCGCCGGTGCAGAGCGGAATGAACCAGTCGGAGCGCATCTGCAGATCGTCGTTCAACGCCTTCATGGCTTCATAGTTGAACGTATAATTCTTCTGCGCGCGCGATTTCGAGCACCACAGCATGGTTTCGTGCGCGTTCGTAAAGCGCCGCCCGCGGAAGTTCGGCATCGGGTTCGCCTTGCGCCAGACGATGTCGTTCAAGAACCAAAAGCCTAGGTCCTGCATCACCGTGCCGACGCGGAAGATGTTGTGATACGAGCCGATAACCCAGATCGAGCCGTTGTCCTTCAAGACGCGCCGGGCGGCCGTAAGCCATTCGCGCGAAAACTTGTCGTAGGCGGCGAAGCTGTCGAATTGGTCCCACTGATCGTCGCACGCGTCGACCTTGCTTTGGTCGGGGCGATGCAGTTCGCCTTCGAGTTGGAGGTTGTACGGCGGGTCCGCGAAGATGACGTCGACGCTCTTTGCCGGCAGTTCGTTCATGCGAGCGATCGTATCGCCCTGCAGAATTTGGTCGTGATAGTGCGTGATCGTGCGCGTGACGACGCCCATGAAGGCCCCCAACATTTACCGTCCCGTTGCGTCACGCAGGCGAGCGCGAATGGCTGCCGGCGTGCCGTCAGAACGTGGTTTGACTCTTGGAATCCGCGCCGGCCCCGAAATGTGCCCTAACAAAACCGCCGCAAGACTTCGTGACGTTGAATCACGTCTGAGTCCGCGTCAATAAGTGTTTTGAATCAGATCGTTAATGCGGGAATCGATCTTGAATCCTCAAGACTCGAACCCACTACATGTAGTTCGCGCTTAACGATGATGTTGTGAATAACTTCCTTGGCTCAGCGAAACGCGAGCACGTACATCAGCAACGTGTTGATCGCGAGCATCATCAGCGCCGTTGGAATTTGCGCAAGGATCACGCCGTTCCGATTTTTAAGTTCAAGCAATGCCGCCGGCACAATATTGAAGTTGGCCGCCAGCGGCGTCATCAACGTCCCGCAAAATCCGGCGAGCATTCCGATTGCAGCTATCGCCGCGGGCTCGCCGTGGAAATGCTGAATGAGAAACGGAATGCCGACGCCGGCCGTTAACACCGGAAACGCCGCAAACGCGTTGCCCATGATCATCGTGAACGCAGCCATGCCCACGCAATAGACCGCGACCGCGATGAAGAGGTTGTCCGCGGGCACCCATTGCGCCGCGATATCGCCGACCACTTTACCGACCCCGGCCACCGCAAACACCGCACCGAGCGACGCCAGCATCTGCGGCAGTAAAGCCGCCCAGCCAATGACATCCATCAACCGCCGCCCTTCTTGGAAGGGACTGGCAAGCGGCTGCCGGAACATTGCGAGCGCGACGATGGTCGCGGTAACGGCGCTGGCGGCGAGCGAAATCAATGTCGCCTGTTTCGTCTCGAAATATGGCGCGATCAAAGCCCAAGGCCCAAGCGCGAGGCCAGGCAACTCGATCCCCTTGATCAAGATCGTCCCGACGACCGTGACCAAAGGAATGATGAGCGCCGGCACAAACAACGCGTTGCCGCGCAACGCCGCGCCCGCCTTCCGCTCATCGCCGGTCGTTGTCGCAACCTTGCCGGTCGCCAAACCGCCGAAGCCAGCGATCAGCGCCATGGTCAGCACGAGCACGCCGTTCCCCAGATCGCCCAAGAAATCCGAGTTTTGCGACCTACCAAACTGAATTCGCGAGGGCTGCAGAACGACGTCGCGCTCCGAAGCTTCGAGCTGCGCGATCTCCGAGTTCGTGG
>JANNEL010000048.1:0-2777 GCA_031378595.1 Alphaproteobacteria bacterium | reverse complement strand
CGCGACGCTTTCCGAGAGATGCGTGCCATCGTCGAGTTCGAGCACCGGCACTTGGCCTAGCGGATTGCGCGCCAGATGCTCGGGCGATTTGTGGGCGCGCTTCGTCAGCGGCGTCGGCACAAGTTCAATGTCGACGCCCTTCTCTTTCAAGAAGATGCGCACGCGACGCGGGTTTGGCGCGGGGTCGGCTTCATTGTATAGGCGCACCTAATTCACCCGTCGCTCTTTGCCGGCCCAATACGGTTCGCGGAGTTCGCGGCGGAGGATTTTGCCGCTGGGGTTGCGTGGTAAGGCTTCGATGAAGTCCACGGTCTTGGGCAGTTTGTAGCCGGCGATGCGGCTGCGGGTGAAGGCAATGATGTCGTCGGACGTTGCCTTCTCACCGGGCTTCAGCACGACGATCGCTTTCACCGCTTCGCCCCATTTGTCGTCCGGCACGCCGATGACGGCGACGTCGGCGACTGCGGCGTGGCCGAAGATCGCGTTCTCGACTTCGGCGGGGTAGATGTTTTCGCCGCCGGAGACGATCATGTCCTTCACGCGGTCGTGGATGAACAGGAAGCCGTCCTTGTCGAAGTAGCCGGCGTCGCCGGTGTAGAACCAGCCGTTCTTGATCGATTTTTGCGTGGCCTCGGGTTTGTTCCAGTACCCCTTCATCACGGTGCCGCCGCGGATGAGGATTTCGCCAACCTCGCCTTGTTTCACGTCGCGGTCGTCGCCGTCGACGACTTTGATGTCGAGGCCGGGATAGGGCTTGCCGCAGGAGCGTAGCAACGCGCCGCGATGATCGTCCGGTTGCAGCGCGGTGCCGGCGCCTACGGTTTCGGTCAGCCCGTAGAGTTGGAAGAAGCTGCAGGTCTTGAAGATCGCCTGCGCGGTTTTCAGCAATTCTTCGGTGATCGGCGAGGCGCCGTAAAACATGCGCTTCACGCAGGAAATGTCCGTCGTTTTGATGCGCGGGTGTTGAACCAGCATCAGAATGACGGCCGGCACCAAGAAGATGTTCTTGATGCGGAATTTTTCGATCGCGTCGAACACCGCGTCGGGGGTCACGGTTTTCATGACGATGCCGTGACTACCTTGGGCGAGCGTGGTGAGCCCCATGTTCGCGCCCGCGACGTGGAAGTTCGGCATGGCGATCAGGTTCGGATCGCCCACTTCAAAGTCCGCCCAGTTCGCATCCTGGCTTGAGCGGAAGAACGCCATGTAGTTGCCGTTCGTGAGCTGCACGCCCTTTGGGTGGCCGGTGGTGCCGGAGGTGTAGAGCTGGATCGCGTCATCGTCCGCTTTGATGGACAGATTCGGATCCTTGTCGCTTTGCTTGTCACGCCACTCGGCGTAAGCGGGCCACGACTTGTGGCCGCCGTCGATGGCGATGACATGCTTCAGTTTCGGGCAACTTGCCTTGACGGCCTCGATCAACGGCACGAATTCGGCGCCGCAGAACATCGTCTCGCACCCGGCGTCGTTCAGCACGTAGACGACCTCGGGACCGGCGAGCCGCCAATTGATCCCGACGACAACCGTGTTGGCCTTGGCGGACCCCAGCAGCACTTCAAAGTAGCGGTCCGAATTCATGCCCATGTAGCCGATGCGGGCGTCCGGCTTTTGACCGAGCGCGATCAAACCGTTGGCGACCTGGCTGGTGTGCTTGTCAAAGGCTGCGAACGTCGTCTCGCGGCCCTCGAAGAAGAAGGCGGGCGAGTTGCCGCGTTGACGGGCCTGCTGGCGCGGGATGTCGGCGAGCGTGTTCAGGCCGTTGAAGTCGTACATTCTAGTCCTCCCATGGCGTCTTTTGTTTGGGTGCAATCTAGCGTCCGGTTCCGGGGAAGCAATAGAGTGGCCGACCTTGCAACCTTGAGAGACGTCCCCATGGCTCGTGTGCCCTACCCCGATCCTGCCGCGCTGCAACCAGAGACGCGGGAGGCCTTGGGCAAGCTCGCGCCGCTCAACATTTTTCGGATGCTGGCGGGTGGCGAAGGGCTGATGCCCGCGTTTCTGAAGCTCGGCAACTATCTTCTGTTCAAATCGAAGCTCGACCCAATCCTGCGCGAGATTGCGATCATTCGCGCGGGCGTTCTGTCGAAGGCCAAATACGAGGTGCATCAGCACGAGCGGATCGGGCGCGATATCGGCATGAGTGCTGCGCTGATCGAGGCAATGCACAAAGGGCCGGACCATCCGGCCCTGAACGAGATGCAGCGGCTTGTCATGCGTTACACGGACGACGTCGTCCTGAACGTGCGGGCGGGCGACGCGACCTTCAAGCCGTTGAGCGAGCGGTTGTCGCTGCAGGAGATGCAGGAACTTACGATCACGATCGGGTTCTACATGATGGTGAGCCGGTACTTGGAGACGTTCGATATCGACATCGAACAGCCGGGAACGACCGGCGTGAAGTTTCCCGAAAGCCAGAAGCGTCCGTCATGAGCGAAGACACTGTACGTGCGATGCCGCTGGAGTCGCTAGGCGAGGCGCCGGGACGCGGCCGGCTGACGGGGCGGCGAATTCTCGTCGTCGGCGGCGGGCAAGACACGCGCGGCCTGGACGATCCGCCGATCGGAAACGGACGCGCGATGTGCCTTCTGTTCGCGCGCGAGGGTGCGAAGGTTGGGGTCGCCGATCGCATCTATGACAGCGCCGAAGCGACCGTCGCGCTGATCAAAGGGGACGCTGTTGCGATCGAGGCGAATGTCGGCATTCCGTCCGACATCGACGCGATGGTTGCCGAAGCCGCCGCGAAGTTCGGCGGCTTGGATGGGCTTGTCTACAACGTC
>JANNEL010000034.1:0-4270 GCA_031378595.1 Alphaproteobacteria bacterium | reverse complement strand
TGCGATTTCTATGTCGCGACGGGGCACAAGCTTTACGGGCCGACGGGAATAGGTGTTCTCTACCTGAAAGCGGAATGGGCCGAGCGGTTGCCGCCGTTCAAGGGCGGTGGCGAGATGATCGACGAGGTGCATTTCGACCGGGTGACCTACGGCCGTTCGCCGCAGCGGTTCGAGGCGGGGACGCCGCCGATCATCGAGGCCGTGGGGTTGGGCGCTGCGATCGGTTACATCCAGTCGTTTTCGCGGGCGGATTTAGTGGCGCAAGAACATGATCTGCTGACCTACGCAACAGCGCGGTTCAAGGATTTAAATTGGATCCGCATTCAAGGTCAGGCATCAGGTAAGGGCTCCATCATTTCGTTCACGATGGACGGTGCACACGCGCATGACGTGGCGACGCTGGTCGACCGGCAGGGTGTTGCGGTGCGCGCAGGGCATCATTGCGCGCAGCCGCTGATGGAGCGGCTCGGCGTCACGGCGACGGCTCGAGCTTCGTTTGCGTTCTACAATACGCGGGCCGAAGTCGACGTGCTGATCGAGGCGCTGCACAAAGCACGGGCGATCTTCGCATGAATACGCAAATGCCATTACCGCTCGAGGGCGCGGGGCTGAAGCCCGAGGAACTGGAAGAGCTGACGCAGGCAATGATCCGCGAGCTCAAGACCGTGTTCGATCCCGAGATACCGGTCGACATCTACGAGCTTGGCCTCATCTACAAGATCGACGTCTCGGACAAAAAGGACGTCACGATCGACATGACGTTGACGGCGCCTGCCTGCCCGGTTGCGGGCGAAATGCCGGGCTGGGTTAAGGACGCGGTGGCGAAGGTGCCAGGCGTGGGCGAAGTCACGGTGAACATGGTTTTCGACCCGCCGTGGACGCCCGAACGCATGTCGGAAGAGGCGAAGCTTGAACTCAACATGTTCTAGGCCCAGATTCATCTCATGAGCGAAACCCCAAGAGTGCGCCGCGAACGGCCTAAAGCGCTGCGTCTAACCGATGCAGCGGCCGAGCAGGTGAAGATCGCGATGGCGAAGGCCGAGACGCCGATTGTCGGCGTGCGCGTGGGCCTGAAGAACGCGGGCTGTGCCGGCATGTCCTACACGATGGACTATGCGGAGAAACAGAACCCGCTGGACGAAGTGGTCGAAGACAAGGGCGTGCGCATTCTGATCGACCCGAAGGCGATCTTGTTCCTGATCGGGACGGAGATGGATTTCGTGCGCGATAAGCTGCAGGCGCGTTTCGTGTTCAACAACCCGAACCAGACGAGCGCGTGCGGCTGCGGCGAATCGGTCGCGCTGAAGGCCGCGGTGCAGTAGGTGGCGGTCAGCGCCGCATTTCGCGAACATGTCACGGACCTACTTGAGACGTTCGGCGAGGTCAAGATCAAGCTGATGTTCGGCGGCGCCGGCGTCTACTACAAGGACCAGATGTTCGCCCTTCTCGCGGACGAGCGGATCTACCTCAAGGTCAACGAAGCGACGCGGCCCGGGTTCGAGGCCGAAGGCATGAAGCCGTTCGTGTTCGAAAGCAAAGACGGCGAAACGATCATGACGAGCTACGTCGAGGTGCCGCCGCGGCTCTTGGACGACGCGGATGAACTCGCGCGGTGGGCGCGGCGCGCGTACGAAACCGCGATCCAAGGGCGGCGTAAGAAGAAGTCCAAGCGGGAGCCGCCGCTAAGCGATCTGCCGATTGTCTCGCTGAAGAAGGCGCGCAAGAGTTTGGCATGAGGATCGGTTGCTCTATCGCTTGAGAACCACGCTCTCTAGTCCGTCGACCAACAGCCTTGTGTCTTTGCGGTTGAGTTTTCCGATCGCCGTTCGGACAGGCCTCTCACTCTTGGCGCGCTCCTGGCTCCAATTCCTCAACGCGATCGTGAGTTGAAGAGAAAAGTCGAGGGGGCGGATTTTTTCGAGAGCCGACGGATCGGCGCAACCCTTTTGGATGCCTGGCGGGAAGCCGAACGTGTAGCGGGCGTCGAGGTTGCGGAACCAACATTTGGCGTCGGCCCAGTTTGCGGGCGCGATCATTGGAGCGACGGTCGGCCATTGCGCGGCCATGTGGCAGGAGGAGCAGGCGGAGGCGCGTTCGTCGGCGATGCCGTTCATGCGGCCGCCGCGGCCGAAGCCCTTGCCTGGCGCGAAGACGACGCTTTGGCGCGGTGCGGTGCCTGCTGCGGCGTCCGCGTCGCTGAGTTGCGGGTCGTTGCCCCACATGAGGCCTAGCGGCTTCAGCTTCGTCCATGGATCGTTGCCCGGCATGGTGCCGTCGTAGCGAAAGCTTCCGTAGACCCAGCCGGTCTTGTAGCTCGCGCGATTTTCGCGCACGGCGAGATCGACTTGGATCAAGCGGAGGGTTTGTGGTGAGCGCGGTGCCGCGTTTCCAGCCGAGTCCTCCGCCGGTACGCAGGTGGTGGGTGTGTTGGCAGTGTGGATGTTCGCGCGCAGTTCGGGGGCGCCCGTGAGTTTCGCGTCGTCGGCGGGCGTTGCTTCGGTGAAGACGAGTTTGACGGCGACTGTGCCTTCGGGGAACGGCAAGGCGTCTAGGTTCGGGTCGCGCCTGCCCTGTCCCCAAATCTTGCCTAGAACAACACCGCCGAGGTCGTTGTAGAAGGCGAGGCCCCAGTTCTGACGGCATGCGATTTGCGGGGGGCCTAGTTCGCCGGGGGCGAAGTTGCGCGCGCGGGTTAGGCCGTGGATGAACTCGCGGCCGGTCGGACCCGGGCCGAGCCAGGGGACGTGGTACCAGCGGCGGGTTTTGTTTTTCGCAAGGCGCCACTCGATGCGGTCTTGGCCTTCGAGGGCGTAGCTGAGCAAAAGACGCAGATAGCGTTCTGGTTCCTTGCGGAAGCTGATCGCCATCCACGGGTGCGTCTCGCGGCGCGAGGTTTTGGGGAAGTCGAAACGCGGCGCGAAGACGGGTGCGTTCCAACCAGCCGGCGCGCGCTCAATACGATCTAGCGGCGCCGCTGCGGCGGCGGCAATGGAGGCGAGCAGGAACGCTGCGGCGAGCACGTGGATACGCATAAGGACCCAAGTGTTCCACGCAGCCATGCAGGCGGGCAAGCGGCGAAGTTTGGCGCAGTCTTTAGAGCGGGAGCGCGCTCATTGCAGCGCCACGCAGCCGTTCGAAGCTGCACTCGCCGTGCTTGGCCATATCGACCACGTGTTTGGCGACCTTGATGCGCTCGCATTCGGGCAAGGTGCCGCGGCGCGTCTCGATCTCTTTCACCGCGTCGTCAAAAGCTTCGCGGATCGTACGCACGATGGCGGGCTGCAGTGTGTTGTAAGCGGTAATCGTGGGCATTCGTATCTCCCATGCGTGCCTGCAGATCTGCTGGTCTGCTTTGCCCCTTGGATCTGCTCTCGCGAATCTGTCGAAGCACGGCACTGAATTGCGTTAATCTACACCACATTGATTGCGGTCGAGTTCACAAATGATCGTAAGAGACGTGAGTTGTGACAAGCGCACATGCAGCATTGTTTCAATAGCAATCGCGCAAAAAGTGCCCCCGTTTTGCCGCAAGCGCGAAGGCGGTAACGGTCTTTTCCGACGCTTCAGCCGATGCTACATCTCGCGCTCGCAGCAAAGCGGGATGGGTGGTCGAGTGGTTTAAGGCACCGGTCTTGAAAACTTGTGTTGGAAGGGTGGTCGAGTGGTTTAAGGCACCGGTCTTGAAAACCGGCGTGCGGAAACGCACCGTGGGTTCGAATCCCACCCCTTCCGCCAATATTTTTTGCGAACTTTGCTCAGTCGTTTTGCGGCAACGATATGTCCCCGCAATTGCCCGAGTTTTCTCTATGAAACGACACTGTTGCCAAGAATATTCCACGAAAATTCGGGCAAATAGCGCGCGCTAGCGGGGCCCATGCTCCGTCGGCCGATTTCGCAGTGTCGTTTGGGCACTCAAGTATTTAGGACCATGCGGGCGCGGTCAGTGCGCTTCTTGTCGGCGCTGCCTGGGCCGGCAACATGGAGGCGCGTTTCCTCAATACCGTCGTCGCGAAGGCGCCGGACGGCACGACTATGAAGGTCTTCTACGACAACCCTGACGCGTTCAAAGCGACCATCGACCAGCCCGGCAAACCCACAACGAATGCGAAGGGCACCTGGCCCGTCGACGGCGACAAGGTGTGCCTGATCTCGGACACGACCTTCGGTCCGTTCGAGGCGAACAAAGAAGGCTGCGTGGCCTTGATGGGCGACAAGGTCGGCGACAAATGGCAAACCCCCGGCAAGGATACTGCCGGGAAGGACATCAAGC
>JANNEL010000705.1:0-13631 GCA_031378595.1 Alphaproteobacteria bacterium | reverse complement strand
CCGAGCATGAGTGCGGCGCGAAACGTCTTCATGTGAGGAACCCCTTGGCTGATTTTCCCGGCCCGTGGATAGCACGGTGGCTCCGGTCAGCGCGAGAGACCCCCCATGGGGACGAAGCCGCTTGTCCCCGCAACCCGCGACAACCAGGCGGAGACGGCTGGGTATTTCTTCAGCTCGAAGCCGCCTTCTTCGGCGCAGTGGGTGTAGGCGTAGAGGGCGATGTCGGCGAGGGAGTAGGCTTGGCCTACGAACCAGTCGTGCTTTTTCAACTGGCCTTCCATGACCCCCAAGGCGGCGTTGCCCTTCGCGTGCCATTCGGGGATCAGGTGTTCTTTTTGGCGCAGCTGTTCCTTCGACACGAAGGCCATCCAAAAGCGGGCGACGGCGATGTAGGGCTCGTGGCTGTATTGCTCGAAGAACATCCATTGCAACATTAGTGCGCGTGCGAACTTGTCCGCTGGGATCAAAGGCGAGCCCTCTGCCAGGTACCAGATGATTGCGTTCGATTCGGGAAGGTGGCGGCCGTCGTCGAACTCAAGCGTCGGAACGCGGCCGTTCGGGTTCTTGGTCAGAAAATCCGGCTTGCGCGTCAGGCCTTCGGTGACGTCGATGTCGACCGTCTTTAACGGAATACCCAGATGGGCGGCGGTCAGGACGGCCTTGTAGCAATTGCCGGAGCGGGGGTCTTGGTAGAGCGTGAGCATTTCGTAGGTCTCGCGTAGGGCGCGGCGTCTTTTAAGCAGGATTCGCCCGCGTTGGAAAACTTGACCCGCGGGCCGGAGTTGGCAGAATCGCCAGTTCGCATCGAACCCGGTCTTTGAACATGAGCCTCCCGACTATCGAACAACTTCGTGCCGACGCCGCGCGCGGATCTGTGGCGGCGGCCACGGCGGCGGGCTTGCGCCTGCTCGTCGGGCGCGACGCGCCCTTTGAGCCGAAAGAGGCGATCGAGCTGTTATTCTCCGCCGCCGAGCGAGAAGATGCCGATGCGTTGTGCCAAGTCGCAACGATTAGGGCGACGGGCGCATTTTCGGCGCCGAGCTGGCCCGATGCGCTGGACCTGTTGAAGCATGCGGCGGAGCGCGGTTCGGCCCGGGCACAGGGGCAGTTGAGGATTCTTGCACACGACGCCGCGTCGAGCGATTGGGGCGGCTTAAGGCGCCGCGTCGATATCAAGGCGTGGACAACGCCGCCGGAGCGGCGCTCAATTTGCGAGGCGCCGCGTATTCGTGCGGTCGATAGTTTCGTTCCGGTCGCAGTGTGCGACTGGCTGATGGCGCGGGGTCACGGCAAGTATCAGCCATCGATGATGTTCGACGGGAAGAAGTCGAATTTTTTGGCGTCGCGCACGTGCAGCGATTTCAAGTTCGATATTATCGCGGCGGATTGCATCTTGCAGGTCGTGCGCGAGCGCGTCGCGGCGATCACGGGGATGCCGACAGTGACCTTCGAGCCGCCGCAGATTTTTCACTATGCATTGGGGCAGGAGATCAAGCCGCACTACGACGCGCTGCGCTTGGGCGATCAAGGGTACGGCCAGAGCGGCGACTATAAAGGGGACAGGATCGCGACGTTTCTGCTCTATTTGAACGACGACTACGATGGTGGCGATCTGGAGTTTCCGAATGTGGGCCTGCGCCACCGTGGTAAGACCGGGGACGGCGTGTTCTTCGCGCATATCGACGAGCAGGGCGTGCCCGACCGCAAGAGCCTGCACGCAGCGCTGCCCGTCATGCGCAACGAGAAGTTCATTCTCTCGCAGTGGATCCACGACAGGCCGTTTGCGGCCAGCGCCTAGTCCTTGCCGAAGAAGCGGTCGAGCGACAGCGGGCCCGAGCCGAAGCCGACGAACGCGAACAAGCCCGCCATCGTCGATAAGTTCTTGATGAACATGATCATCTGCACGACCTTTTCGTGGCCTTCGGGTTCGCGCCAAAAGGCGTGCAGCGCGACCGACACGAGTACGCAAAACAGCGCCAGCAGAAAGGCGACGAGGCGCGTGTGGAGGCCTAGGATCATGCAAATCCCCGCGATCGTTTCGCAGGCGCCCGCGAGGACGAACATCAACTCGGCCGATGGAACGCCGCTCGCGGTCATGTGAGCGATTTGCTCTGCGGGGATCGGGGCCATGATCTTTCCGGCGCCAGCGGCTAGGAAATAAAGGCCGAGCAAAACGCGGCCCAGTGTGGCGAAACCAGTCATTGCGATTCCCCAGATAGGTGTTTTGCCCAAGATGTCACGGAATCGGAATGCGGGCTACCATTCGTCGATCTGGGGAAGCGTTCGCGACAAGTTCGCCGAACAGGCGAGGGCGACATATGCGCCATCGTGGAGTATCATCCGGAAAAGTTTGACTGAGGATTTCCACGCAATGTCCAGCAACGTGTTGAAGGCGATCAAGAGTGCGATCCAAGACTTCGCGTCGATGGAGCCTGCAGAACTCGTCAGTCGCCTGCGCGATCCCGAACTCATCAAGCGCATGAAGAGGTTCGGTGTGAACGACGCGCAGATCCATCGCGTCATTCTGATTTTGAAAGAGCACAAGCCGAGCTCGAAGGAGTTCTCGGCCTACCTGAACTCGAAACTGGTATGAGCCGTTAGGCGGCGCGCGAGCGTCTGTCCGCTTTGTTGGCGAGGGTGATACGCACCTCTGCCACTTGATCACGCAAGTCCTGAATCAACGCCGAGCCGGCGAGCACCGACAACGTGGCATCGCGCGCGGTCAGAAAATCGAGCGCGTTGTCGCGCGCCTCGTTCGCGGCCTTCGACAGATCGGGATATTTCTCAAGCCCCCGTTTGATCAGATCCGACGTCGCGCGAAAATCGTCCTGATTTATGCTGGGCCGGATGATGGCGTGACAGCATTCGCGGAGCAGTTCTTGCGTCACGCGCAGCGCTTCGTGCCACTGACTTCCCTTCAGCCAAGCGTTTGCCGCTTCGTCGAGCATGTGGAGATGTGTCATGACGCTCGAACGCGCGACGATGCCCGGATCTTTGGCTTGGCGCTCGAGGTTGAGCGCCGCGTTCGTCCAGTTCGTGCTTTCTTTGCCGACGGTGTTTTCGAACAGCTCTGCTTCGACGAGGGCGTGGCGCTTCCGCAGGCGCCAATGACCGGCGCCAAGGCCAACAAGCGCTGCAACAAGCGCTGCGACCACGGACAGCAGCAGCAGTTCGGCCTGCGTCGCGTTCGCGACAAACTTCGATACGGCGGCAGTGATGTCGCCCACGCAAAACCCCTCATTGTCCCGCTCGCATGGCGAGACCGTCAGGGCCGATAGTAAATGGGCGATCGTGCCAACGCCAGCGTGTGTAGGTCTCGTTATGCACGCAAACGTACGCTAGTCACTGCTGTTGCTGCGTAGCACTCCGGAACGCTGTGATGTGGTTCCAAGGGTGGTACCACTATTGGAGAAATTAACCATAGTATATCCCAATATACCTTAGTTTTTTTGAGCGGTCATATGTTTGTATTTCAACGCGAAGACTCTGCTCGCGGCTGCGATGACTCGCCGCAATTTGTCCCTTTACTTTGCGGCAAACCACATGAGATTGTCCGCCACCTTTTCTGCCCGCGAAAACCCTAATGAATCAAGCGGGTAGCCTTCCTCGACGTTCAATCCCTGGGTAAATGGAGAATCTGCATGAATTGGAAGTTGGCCGGTATGGCCGGTACCGCGCTGTGCGTGCTCGCGTTGTCGAGCGTCGGCGTCGCGGGCGCGAACAAGTTCACGGGCAACGTGAGCCTCGCTGTTGGGCATACGTCGCAGGACGATCTCGGCGGGATTTTCGACGACTCGTACACATCGATCTCGGGCGACGCGAAGGTGAATGTCGCGTTCTCGAACAACATCAACCTGCAGTTCGATTTCGCCGGTACGGGCGCTTTCTCGGATGACAACAATCCGGGCATCTCGCTTGATCGCGATGCCGGCTTTCAGGGTGCGGCGCACGTCTACTATCGCAACGGCAACTACTCGGTCGGCCTGTTCGCGGGTGCGGGCGTTGCCTCGGGTCCGACGTTCGGTGGCACTTCGACGGATGGCGAATACTATTTCGTCGGCGCGCAGGGCCAGTACTACTGGAACAACTTCACGTTTGGGCTTGAGGGCGGTTACCTCGACTCAAGCGCGGATAACTTCGGCGGTCCGGACGATCTGTTCTTGAACAATGCATGGTTCGCGAACGCGGAAGTTCGTTGGTATGCGACGCCGAAGTTCGCGCTGACCGCGAACCTCGGTTTCATCTCGGGCGAAGCGCTGTTCGGCAATGCCGACATCGACACGACGCTCTGGGGTGCGAAGGCCGAATACTGGCCGGAAGAAAAGGAGCCGCTGAGCTTGTGGGTCGCCTATGAAGGCCGCTCGACGGAAGCGGACTTCAATCCCGGCAGCGTCGACAAGGAAACGCACGTGATCAAGATCGGCCTGACGTTCCACTTCGGCGTCGACGGCTCGCAGCAGGACAACGACCGCAATGGTCCGTCGTTTAACACGATGGATTACGGCGCGATCGTGGTCGGCGGCTAACCGCTCGTTTCGCCTAAGAGTTTTGCAGCGGGCGCCGGAAACGGCGCCCGTTTTGCTTTCCCGGGGTTGCAGTCCGTCGGGGCTGCGCGTGCCCGCATGCTTGCGATTGTGATTCGTCTTCGCCGGTCGGTCCCGCCACAATCGTGTGTATGGGGGCTAACGATGGAGACGAGACTATGGACACGAAAGCAGTTGCGAAGGCCTTCACCGAGCTTTGCCAAAAGGGCGAACTCGCCCAAGCCGGCGACAAGTTCTGGGCTGAGGATGTGATCAGCCGCGAAGCCATGGAAGGCGATATGGCGAAGCTTCAAGGCCGCAAGGCGGTCGAGGGCAAGAGCCAGTGGTGGTATGCGAACAACACCGTGCATGACGTGAAGGTTGAAGGGCCTTATGTCAGCGGCAATCAGTTCGTTGTCCGCTTCAAGATGGATGTGACGCCGAAGGGCAAGGCGCGCGAGACCATGGACGAGGTCGGCGTCTATACTGTGAAGGACGGCAAGATCGTGGAAGAGAGCTTCTTCTACGGCGGCTAGCTCGTCCTTCTGCGCGCAATTCGCGCGCGGGGAGAATGGCGTTCGCGAACCAGGTGAGCGCGAACGCTTCCTCCCGCGCGCGGTTTACCATTGACCTGTGGCGCGCAAGCGGGCGCGTTTGCGCGTAAGCTGTCTTAAGCCGGTCGAGGCTGAGGCAAGGCATGGCGCTCGTTCGATCTGTTGTCATCACATTCGCAACCGCCGCATTGGCGGCGGGGGCTGCCGGGGCACCGTTGCGTCTCGCAGCGCATACGGCTTGCGCGAAAGACGCTGTCGGCTGCATCGAAATGCACATGCACTGGGACTTCGCGCGCGTCGATAAACCGCCGATCGGGGCGGACGGAACACTCGCCGTGCGCGGGCGGCTCGGTGACGGCGAGGTTGACGCGTACAGGCTTGCGCTGTCCACGTTGCCGTCAGCGGGACTCGATCTCGGCGATGTCGCCTATCTCGGGCGCTCGCATGACGGGCGGCCGGTCATCATGACGGACAAGGGGCGGCTCGCGATCGAGACGCGCGGTGTGCAGGTCGGACGCGGCGGGTCGGTCGTCATCATCAACACTCGCGCGCGCTCGGTGAAGCGGGCCTATGTCGGCGGGCTCGCGGGCGCGACCTATGTGATCGCGGGCGCCAACCGTATCGGCGTGTTGACGAGGGCCGGCGCGTGCTTGTCGGCGCCGACGACGCGGCCAGGTACGTTGAATCCGGTTGCGTATTGCGGAAGCGGCGCACCGAAGCCGGTGGCGGGACTTGCGTTCAGCGAGCGCGTGGCCGGCGCGGTCGCCCCTGCACCGGACGTGGATCTCGCCCTGATCCGCAAGCTCTTGCCGCAGACCGCGGAGCTCGACGACGAAACGCTGCGCACGAAGATCGGGCGCATCGATAAGGACAACCTCGTCGTCACGCCTTGGTGACCCACGCAAATTAGCGCCGCCGTCCCCGGAACTGGCGTGAGCCTGGCCGTCCGCCGGTGGATTTGCCCGTAGGCATCGGGGCGGGTTCGCTGCCGTCTTCGCGGGGGCGTGGGCGTTTGCGGGCGGCGGCTTCTTCGGCGGCTTCGGCCACTGCTTCTTGCCGTGCGAACGGGTCGTCGGCGATGGCGAGTTCGGTCGCTTGCAGGCGTTTGATTTCGTCGCGCAGGCGGCCCGCTTCTTCGAATTCGAGGTCGCTGGCCGCTTCCTTCATGCGCTTTTCGAGGTCGGTGATGTGGGCGCGCAGGTTGTGGCCGATGAGCGGCTTGCCGTCCTTGGTGTTGCCGATGTCGACGATGACGTGGTCGCGCTCGTACGGACTCTTGATGATATCCGCGATCGATTTGCGCACGCTTTCGGGGGTGATGCCGTTTGCTTTGTTGTATTCGTCCTGCTTCGCGCGCCTGCGCGAGGTTTCTGCCATCGCGCGCTTCATCGAGTTCGTTTCCTTGTCGGCGTAGAGGATCACGCGGCCGTCGATGTTGCGGGCGGCGCGGCCGATCGTCTGCACGAGCGAGGTTTCGGAGCGCAAGAAGCCTTCCTTGTCGGCGTCGAGAATCGCGACCAATGCGCACTCGGGAATGTCGAGGCCTTCGCGCAAGAGATTGATCCCGACCAGCACGTCGAACGCGCCGAGGCGCAGGTCGCGGATGATCTCGATGCGCTCCAGCGTTTCGATGTCGGAGTGCATGTAGCGCACGCGGATCTTCTGGTCGTGCAGGTATTCGGTCAGGTCCTCGGCCATCTTTTTCGTGAGCACAGTGACGAGGGTGCGATAGCCCTTCGCCGCCACCTCTTTGCATTCGGCGACGAGGTCGTCGACCTGGTGTTCGACCGGGCGGATGATGACCGGCGGATCGATCAGGCCTGTCGGGCGGATGACTTGCTCGACGAAGACGCCGCCGGTGCGCTCCATCTCCCAGGGCCCAGGCGTTGCCGAGACGCACACGGTTTGCGTGCGCATCGCGTCCCATTCCTCGAACTTCAGCGGGCGGTTGTCCATGCACGAGGGCAGGCGGAAGACATATTCCTGCAGCGTGAATTGGCGGCGGAAGTCGCCGCGGTACATGCCGCCGATCTGTGGGATCGTGACGTGGCTTTCGTCGGCGAAGACGAGGGCGTTGTCGGGCAGGTATTCGAACATCGTCGGCGGCGGTTCGCCTGGCTTGCGGCCGGTCAGCCAGCGCGAATAGTTTTCGATGCCGGGGCAGGAGCCGGTTGCCTCCATCATTTCGAGGTCGAGCAGCGTGCGTTGTTCGATGCGCTGGGCCTCGATCAGCTTGCCCGCCTTGTTGAACGCTTCGAGCGTGGTGCGCAGTTCTTCCTTGATGCCCTTCATCGCTTTGGTCAGCGTGGGGCGCGGCGTCACGTAATGCGAGTTCGCGTAGACCTTGATCTCGCCCAGTTCTTCGATCTTCTGGCCCGTCAGCGGATCGAATTCGTGGATCGATTCCACCTCGTCGCCGAACAGCGTGATGCGCCAGGCCGTGTCCTCGTAGTGCGCCGGGAAGACTTCCACCGTGTCGCCGCGCACGCGAAAGGCGCCGCGGGCGAAGGCGGCGTCGTTGCGGCGGTACTGCAGGGCGACCAGGTTTGCGAGCAGGTCGTTGCGCGAAATGCGCTTGCCGGTTTTCACGGCGAACGTCATTGCGGTGTAGGTTTCGACCGAACCGATGCCGTAGATGCACGACACGCTCGCCACGATGATGACGTCGTCGCGCTCCAACACCGAGCGCGTCGCGGAGTGGCGCATGCGGTCGATCTGTTCGTTGATCGAGGATTCCTTCTCGATATAGGTGTCGGTGCGGGGGACGTAGGCTTCGGGCTGGTAGTAATCGTAGTAGGAGACGAAGTACTCGACCGCGTTTTCGGGGAAGAAGTTCTTCATCTCGCCGTAGAGTTGGGCGGCGAGCGTTTTGTTCGGCGCGAGGATCAGCGCCGGGCGCTGCGTCGCCTCGATCACCTGCGCCATCGTGAACGTCTTGCCGGAGCCGGTGACGCCGAGCAGCACTTGATCGCGCTCGTTCGCCTTGATGCCCTTGACGAGTTCTTTGATCGCGGCCGGCTGATCGCCCTTCGGCGTCATGTCGGAGACAACCTTGAACGGCCGCCCGCCTTCGGATTTCTCCGGACGCGTAGGCTTGTGCGGCACGAACATGGCGGTCGGCGCTTCGGCGAGGCCTGGATTGGGCTTGGAGGGCATGGGCTGGAATATAGGGTGGGGCGGAGTGCTGGTCGATATGCCTGTGCTACAAAAGAGCCAAAGAGGAGAGCGGCTTGTGAGTCTGGATCCCCAATCCCAAGCGGTGGTGAACGCGCTCAACGGCAGTGGCGTGTTGCCGTTTCGGCAGTTTTCGCCGGTCGATGCGCGCAAGAAGATTCTCGCGCTGCGGGCGCAGCGGCCGGCGGTGCCGGCGCACGAGATGGCGAGCGTCGTACACGAGACGATCACGACACCGGATGGCGCATTCGCTGTCCGCATTCTCCGGCCGCGCGCGGGCGAAGCGATGCCTGCGGCTATCTACTTCCATGGCGGCGGCTTTTTCGCGGGCGGGCTTGATGAGACCGACGACTTTGCGCGCAACATTGCGAGGCTGGCGGATGCGGTGGTGATCAACGTCGACTACCACCTGTCGCCCGAGGCGAAATTTCCGGTCGCGGTGAATGACGCGTACGCCGCTCTGTGTTGGGTCGCCGAGAATGCGCGCAGACTGGGCATCGATCCGCAGCGGATTGCCGTCGCGGGCGACAGTGCGGGCGGCAACCTGACCGCTGTCACGTGCCTCATGGCGCGCGAGCGCGGCGGACCTTCGATCGCGTTTCAAGCCTTGATCTACGCGAGCCTCGATCTGCGCGCGCGCCCGTCGTATGGCTCGCGTGAAAAATGGGGCGGTGGTGGGTATGTCTTGGACAACGACGATATCGAGTGGATGCTCGACCACTATCTGACCAGCCGCGCGGAGGCCGATGATTGGCGCGCATCGCCGCTGTTGGCGGCGTCGCACGCGGGGCTTCCACCCGCGCTGATCGTCACGGCCGATCACGATCCATTGTGCGACGAGGGCAGGCTTTATGCCGAGCGCTTGTCGGCGAGCGGGGTCGCCGCCGAGTGCGTGTGTTTCGAAGGCACGTTCCACGGCTTCGTGGGTTATGCGAGCGTGCTCGACGCCGGCAAGCGTGGGGTGAACTTGATTGCGGACCGGATCAAGCGGAGCGTCTGAACATGTCGCGCATCCCGATGGGGCAAATTCCCGAACATTACGCCGCGCGCTGGCCGCAGCAGATTGCGCTCGTTTGCGGCGAGCGGGCGTTGACGTGGGCCGAGCTTGCTTCGGCGGTGGCGCGGCGTGCGCATGGTTTGACCGCGCTTGGGGTCGAGGCCGGGGACATGGTCACGATCGCGCTGCCGAACGGGACGGCGTTCCTGGAGACGGCGTTCGCGGTGCTTCGGCTTGGCGCGACGCCGAACCCGGTTCCGTCAAAGCTGCCGGTCGCCGAACTCAAAGGCATCCTCGATCTCGCCAAGCCCAAGGTCGTGGTCGGGTCATTGCCGGGTGAGCTTTCGGGATGGCAGTCGGTGCCGGCGGAATGGGACGGTATTGCGTCCGATGCAGCGTTGCCGAACCGGATCGCGAAATACTGGAAGGCGATGACGAGCGGCGGTTCGACTGGACGGCCGAAGTTGATCGTCGATCACGGCGAAGGGGCCGTCGATCTTGGCGTGCCGTCGCCGTTGATGACGGACGGCACGGGCAGCGAATGTTCGCATATCCCCGGGCCGCTTTATCACAATGGGCCGTTTTCCTCATCGATGATTTCGCTTCAGCGCGGACGACGCACGGTGGGCGCGCCGCGGTTCGATCCGGAAGAGACGCTGCGGCTGATCGCCGAGCACAAGGCCGATTGGCTCTATCAGGTGCCGACGATGATGAGCCGCATCTGGAACCTGCCGCCGGCGGTCAGGGCGAAATACGACGTGTCGAGCCTCAAGCGCGTGCTGCACTTGGCGGCGCCGTGTCCGGCGTGGCTGAAGGAGGCGTGGATCGAGTGGCTTGGACCTGAGGTCGTTTGGGAGCTTTACGGGGGCACGGAGGGGCAGGGCCTTACTCTTATTTCGGGGACGGAGTGGTTGAAGCATCGCGGGTCCGTCGGGCGCTTTCTCGGCGAGGCGAAGGTCAAGGTCGTGGACGGCGAGGGGCGCGAACTTCCGGCGGGTGAAATCGGCGAAGTGTTCATCAAGGCGGCCCTCGGGCGCAATTCGACGTATCACTATCTGGGCGCGGAGGCGCGCGCTCTGGGCGAGTGGGAATCGCTCGGCGACATGGGATGGCTCGACACGGACGGCTATCTCTATCTCGCTGACCGACGGACGGATCTGATCCTGCGCGGCGGGGCGAATATCTATCCGGCAGAGGTGGAGGCCGCGATCGATGAACATCCGGCCGTTGCTTCATCCGTGGTGATCGGGCTGCCGCATCCGGATTTGGGCGCGCGGGTGCATGCGATCGTGCAGCTGAAGCCGGGACACGAGCCGGCTGAGACGGAGGCTTCGCTCAAAGCATTTCTGAAGGATCGCATCGTGGCCTACAAAGTGCCCGCGAGCTTCGAGTTTGTCGCCGATTTCCTGCGCGACGACGCGGGCAAAGTGCGGCGCGCTCAGTTGCGCGCGGAGCGCATGGGTTAGGTTCGCGGCAGCGTTTGTACGTAGCGCCAGATGCCGAAGACGGCGAGGGCGAGCATCACGTGCACCGCGATCACCGGGGGCCAGCCGATCAAGTAGAGCACGTCGTTGGCGGGGCCTGGCTTGAAGGGGCCGCCGCCCATGGCGAGGCCGCGCGTTCCCCAGAGCGCGTGGAAGTAGGTCGGGATCGTGAAGAGCCAGGTGGTGATCAGCGCGCTCCAGAAGAAGACGCGGTGCCACTTTGGGCTCAGCAGGAGGAAGCGGCCCCCGAGCCCTAAGCCCATCAGCAGCAGGCCCTGCGTGATGGCTTCCATGTGAACCATGCGCCAGGCGCGGTGGTCGTCAGGAAGTTGGACCTCGATCGGCGGCACGATCGGCCAGAGGACGACTTGGCCGAGAAGTGCGAAGAACCACTGCCAGCCGACGAAGACGGCGAAACAAAAAAGGCCGATGCCGTTCAGAAACAGCAGCGCGCGCAGGCGTTCCGGCATTGCGATCATGCGGCTTGCCGGACGGGAAGGGGCATCGGTGCGCCCGCGGCGAGTTGTGTCGTGTCGAGTTCGCCAAGACCGGCCGCGCCTTCGCGGTGCAGGCGCCACCATTGCTCGACCCAACTTGGATCTTCCACTTCGCGCGGGTCGTAGCTTGGTTTCAAAATGCGGGCAAGGCGCGGCAACAGCTTGGCGAACATGCGGCCGAGCAGGCGATAGAGCGTGAGGCGGTTGCGCAGATTGTACCAACGGCCGTCTTCGATCAGCATTTGCCGGTAGGCAGCCCAAGTGCGGAAGAAGATGTGAACCGTCGCGTAGGCAAGGCCGTAGATACGCCACGAATACCTGCCGTCGAGCGCCTTGAACACGTCGAACGTCACCGTCTTGTGTTCGATCTCTTCGACGAAGTGCCAGAGGATCATCGAGGTGACGGCAGGGTCGGCGTCCTTGAAAAGATATTCGCGATCTTCGACCAGCATGTTGCCGACCGTCAGGCCCATCGCCTCGAACCCTTCGGCATAGGCGAGGTTGAACGTGAAGGAGCGCTTGGCGGCGAAGGCGTCGTAGTCCTGTTTCAGTTGCGCTTCGTGCGCCGGCACGGATTTGTAGCCCATGTCGGCGAGACGTTTGTTCCACTGCTGGTGCTGGCGGAAGTGCGTTGCTTCTTGCGCGATGTAGAGGTCGACGTCCTTTTGCAGTTTCGGGTCGGCGATTTGCGTTCGCGCCTTGCGCATCGTCTCGATCAGATAGGGCTCGAGATAAGGCATCGCCAGCGAACCGCCGTTGACGATGTGGCTGAATTCGGGCCGCGCGCGATTCCAATGCGCCAACGCGCCTTCGCCATAGGGAAAACGCATGCGCCGCACGGTCATGCGGTTGGCTTCTGTTTCGGGCATGGCGTCCCCGCGCGAGTGTTCTTACGCGCGCTACGCTACCGCGTTTTGCGGGGGAAGGGGAGGCTGAAAAGCGTGTTTACGCTCTTACTCGATCGGCGGTTCTTCGGCGCTGTCGTGTTCGACGCTCTCGTCGTATTTGGGCGCGCCGTTGTCGGAGGCCGTGGGCGTGCTTAGGTCGGGCGTGATTTGGTCGGGCGGGGGCTTTTGGCCTTTGTGCTTTTTCGCGTAGGCCTCTTCTTTCTTTTGGAATTTGTAGCGGATGTCGTCGGGCGAGAACTGCGTATAGCCGCGCGCGTGCGCCATCGGCGGCATTCCGCTGGGAGCCAGATAAACGACACCGATCAGCGTCAAGACGATCATCGCCGCGGCGATGATGAGGACGGTTTGGCGGTCCATGCGGGGCGAGCCTCAGGTCAAGCGTACGTACGGAGGCTAGCGCCGGACCGCTTAACACTTTGTCAATCTGTGGCGCGCAATTCGAGACGCTGCGGGCGCAGCGCCACTGCTTGTGGTGCATTGATTGGTGATGCAGGTGGTTCGGACGACTGCCGAATTGTTTCCCGCAAAGCCGCAAAGAAGGAAGAATTTTTTTTCGCGCCGCAGGCGCCGACCGAACGTTCAACAGGCGCTTCGCGCCAAAGAAAGGCCAGAGCTCCTTGGTGCCTTTGCGGCTTTGCGGGAAAACGATGCGGCCCCGCCACCGCACAGGATGCCCATGTGCACCTGAGTGTCTTGGTGCCCCTTCGTGTTCTTCGTGTTGAATCTCACTTACTGACTCACCACCACAGCACGATGAGCGCGATCTCGACCATGACGAGCGCGATCTGGAAGAACAGAAACGTCCAGAGCGTGCGGTTGTTCAGCCAGTCCCATTCCTTGGCTTGGCCGTAGGCTTGGATCGCCTCGGTCGTGGCGAAGAGGCCGAAGGCGCTGCCCAAGGCAGGGAGACCTTCGGCACCGCCGATGCCCAGCCAGGCCAGCGCGCGGGCGGCGATGTGGCTTGCGAAGGCGACGGTGCGTTCGGCGAGGAAGGCGTTCCAATTCGCGCGCTCGGCCGCCTTCGTGACTTTCTTCTTGTCGAGTTTGGTCGAGAGCGCTGCCGGCAGCAGGATCAAGAACTCAGCCACCGCCGCACCCAGCGCCATGACCAGCGCGTCGGAGAAGCGCGCGCCCCAATACCAAAACGCGAAGGCGGAAAGCCCGATCTCGCACACCGACGACCAGATGCCGGAGAGGAGGGACGCCGCCCAATCCTGCAGCGCCACCGTCGCCGTGCGCTGCACGACGACGTCGGCCAAAACCTTCAACACGACGGCGAGCACCCAACTGCCCGCGCCCAACAACAACCAGCCCCAAATCGTCATGGGGCCACTATGGGCCGAGTGTGGCGGGTTTGTCGAGAAACCGGGGGTGGATTTTCCGGAAAGGGGGCGTTACGGCAGCGCGCGTCGCAACAAATACTTGTTGTCATCCCGGACGCTAGCGGAGCCCGCTGCGAAAGCAGCGCGGCGCAGCTTGCGAGCCGGGACCCAG